>JADFLK010000192.1 GCA_022564455.1 Bacteroidota bacterium | reverse complement strand
GTCACAATACATGCGAGCAAAATCATGGTCTGGTGACACTAACGAGCGAAGCTCCTCTACGAACTTGTTGGGCAATAGTAGATAGGCATCATTAAGCGCGAGGGCCCCATGCGTGCTTCCGACGTCTGAATCCGTCACTCCTGCACCTCCTTTACTTTTCTCCAAATTCGCCGGGTGATTTCATCGCCTGCCTCAGTGCTTAGGGAGGCGAGGTACCTCCGCGTTGTCGCGATGTCTTTGTGGCCGAGTAGGTGCATCACTTCGTACACGTCGCCAGATTGCCGCGCGAGGTTGGCGAAGGTTCTCCTGGCTACGTGACTACTCATCCCCTCGGAGCCTATACCGGCCAGCAAAGCGAGGCGCTTCAGTGCTTTGTTGATCTTTGCCGTGCAACGATGCTGCCGTCGCCGCACGTCCTCTTTGTCATCATCGTTCCCTTGCTGTAGTAATAGGAAGAGGTAGGGGTAGGGCTGGGTAGACGGTGGCCGCAGCATCCGCTCGTGAAGCTGCCGCTGATAGGGCCGCAGGACATCCAGCGCAGCGGGGGGAAGCTCCAAGTTGTGGAGTTCCCGCGTCTTTTGCATCCTCAGCTTTATGCGGCCATCCACGATGTTCTTCTCTGTAAGCAGGAGCAAATCGCTTACCCGAAGTCCGCCGCCGTAGATCGCCACCAGGAATGCATCCCGGACGATTCTTAGACGGGTACCCTCTTCAAGCTCCAGCGCAGCGAGCGCCTGCAACTCGCCGAGGACGAGATGACGCTTCTCCACAGCCTCACCTTTCGGCATCGTGTATCTGTCAAATGGGTTCCGATCCGAGTTCAATACGCCGTCTCGAATTGCCCGCCTTACTATTGTTCTCAGCCTCGACATTTCCCGTTTGACGGTGTTCGGGCTGTTGCCTCTTGTCTCTCGCATATACCTCTCGTACCGTCTCAACGCTTCCGGTGTCAACGCACGCCATCCTATCGGATCGCCAAAAACCTCATGGAGCTTGCCTAGAGCAGAAGTGTATTTGAGACGGTCCCAGTATTGCCCGCTCTCGTTCATCCCTTCTATCATCCTTTCAACGTATCCAGTCAGCGTATCGCTTGCGCCATTCAGAGCGTCAACAACCTCCTGAGCGGAGCCCGCATCCAGAGCCGCACCTGTCGCCGTCGCGTTCAGATTGTCTAGCTGGCGGTTGAACAGTTCGGCTAGGTCGCACGATGATTTGACGCGCTGCGTCCGGGCGTTCCACTCTCCCGGCTTGATCCTCACACCAGTTGACGTATAGCGCGAGCGGCCTCCGTAATAGACGCGGCAGTATACCGGGGCGGTGCCGTCCTTTCGCCTCTTGTCCGCCCGCAAAATGAAGCTCACGGTGGGGATTTTCACGAGTGCGTGCCGATAGGTAACAAATGGGGAACAAGAAAGTGGAATCAAGCGCAGTGGTATCGCTGCGCCTCAGTTCTAAATACCGCCTCACTTGTCCAAATGTTCGCAAGTGCACGGTCTAGACTACACCTGAATACCGGCTGTAGATTCCTACCGGGCCCACCATTCCGCCAAGCTTACCCACGATCATGAAGCAATTTCCCCTGTACACTTTCACGCTCCTTCTTGCCTTTCTGGCCTCTGCCGCAAGCAGCCATGCCCAACCCTCCGAGGCGCCAACGGTAGACGAGGCCATCGAATTCGTGGATTCGGCCGAAGCCGTTCTTTACGACCTCGGTGTGAAAGCCGGCCGTGCGGCGTGGGTGCAGGCCAATTTTATTACGTACGACACGGAGATCCTTGCCGCCGAGGCGAACGAGAATTACGTAGCCGCCGCGGTGGACCTCGCCGGGCAGGCAGCCCGGTTTAACGACCTCGATCTTCCTTACGACGTTGCGCGCAAACTGAACATGCTCCGTACGGGTATGACGATGCCCGCTCCGAGCGATCCTGCCAAAACCACCGAACTCACGCAGATCTCCGCGCGAATGGAGAGCACTTACGGGCTTGGCGAATACTGCCCTGAGGGTGGCGAGTGCCAGAGTCTGGGCGATCTCGAAGAAGTGATCGACCGTTCGCGTGACCCGGAGGCGCTGCGTGAGGCGTGGGTAGGATGGCGCACGATCTCGCCGATCATGCGCGACGATTACGAGCGCTTCGTAGAGGTGATGAACGAAGGTGCGCAGGAGTTGGGCTACGCAGACGTGGGCGCGCTTTGGCGGTCTAACTACGACATGACGCCGGATGAATTCGCTGCCGAACTCGACCGCTTGTGGGACCAGGTTCGGCCACTCTATGAGAGCCTCCACTGCTTCGTTCGCGCAAAGCTCGCCGAACACTACGGCGAAGAGGTGGTCGCAACGGACGAGCCGATTCCGGCGCACCTCCTGGGTAATATGTGGGCGCAGGAGTGGAGCAACGTTTTCGACCTCGTCGCTCCCGGCGACGCTGACCCGGGTTATGACCTGACGGCCCTCCTCCAAGCGGATGGCTACGATGCGATGCGGATGGTTCGCACAGGCGAGGCGTTCTTTACATCGCTCGGGCTCGACCCGCTGCCGGAGACATTCTGGGAGCGCTCGCTCTTCACCGAGCCCGCTGATCGCGACGTGGTTTGCCACGCCAGCGCGTGGGACGTGGACGAAGTGGACGACCTCCGCATCAAGATGTGCATCGAGGTCAATGGGGAAGATTTCCAGACGGTCCACCATGAACTCGGCCACAACTTCTACCAGCGAGCCTACAACCAGCTTCCCTTCCTCTATCGTAACAGCGCCAACGATGGCTTCCACGAAGCCCTCGGCGATGCGGTGGCGCTCTCGATCACTCCGGCTTACCTCGTCGATATTGGCCTGCTGGATGAAGAACCGGACGCTTCGAAAGACATCGGCCTGCTCCTCCGCGATGCGCTTGACAAGATCGCCTTCCTTCCGTTTGGGCTTCTAGTAGACCAGTATCGCTGGAAAGTTTTCTCGGGCGAAGTCGGCCCCGACGAATACAACAGTGCGTGGTGGGATCTACGCGAGCAGTACCAGGGCATCCAGGCACCCGTCGAGCGAACCGAGGCAGACTTTGACCCCGGTGCGAAATACCACATTCCGGCCAACGTCCCTTACACCCGATACTTTCTCGCGCGCATCCTCCAGTTTCAGTTCCACCGTTCGCTCTGCGAGGCTGCCGGCTATGAGGGACCTCTCAACCGTTGTTCCATCTTTGGTAACGAGGTAGCCGGCGAACGCCTCAATGCGATGATGCAGATGGGCGCGGGCCGTCCGTGGCCCGAGGCGCTGGAAGCCCTTACCGGCAGCCCGGAGATGGACGCCACAGCCATCCTCGACTACTTCGCCCCGCTTAGCACGTGGCTCGATGAGCAGAACGAAGGGCGGAGTTGTGGCTGGTAGTTGCCAGAGGACAAGCTGCACCATTCGGGCGGCACCGCTGTCGTGTTTCTTAGCGTTCTTGCCTCGTCCAGTTTCAAGGCTGCATTTGTCGGCTGCTCAGGACTAAGACACAGCAACTCGTACTTTCGCAACATCTCGCTGTTGTCAGCCACCCAGCATACACGTCTATGGCTACGCCCACTGATCCCACTCCTCGCACAAATTCGACGACTCCCAAGCATCTCTGGATTGTTGGCGTTGTGACGCTAATCTGGAATGCCTTCGGTGCATTTGATTACCTCATGACTGTCTCGCAGAACGAAGCCTACATGAGCAGTTTCACTCCTGAACAGCTCGCGTACTTCTACAGTTTTCCCACGTGGGCCTTAGCCGCCTGGGCGATTGCGATCTGGAGCGCCGTGCTGGGCTCAGTCGCATTATTGATGCGGCGTGGCTGGGCCGTCGGTCTCTTCGCACTGTCCATCCTGGGCATGATTGTATCGAGCGTATACACGTTCGTGCTGTCGGACGGCCTCGACATTATGGGTGGCGTGGGTCACTTGATCTTCATGTTCATCATCTGGATCGTCGCCATCGTGCTGTACTTGTACGCGCATGCACAGAAAGCCCAGGGCGTGCTGCGATAACCCATTCTGCGTTCCGGTTCCGTGAACGTTCTCGACACCGACATTCAGTTTCTCCACGGCGTCGGGGCGAGGCGCGCGGAGCCACTTGGCAAAGCAGGTATTAAGACGTTCGCGGACCTGCTGCGGTACTACCCGCGGCGCTATCTCGATCGCTCCACCGTCACGCCCATCGGCAAGCTGCGGGAAGGGCTCGGCGCCATCACGGTAGTCGGCACGGTGATGACCAAAGGCGTCGTGCCTGGGCGGAAGGGAAGGGCTCGGCTTGAGCTACGCGTAATGGACGAATCCGGCCGCTCGATGAAGGCCGTCTGGTTTCGCGGGGCGCAGTGGATCGGGAAGGCGTTTGCGAAAGGGGATCGCGTGGCCCTCCACGGCAAGGCCGAGAAGTACGGCAGCTCCTACTCTATGGCCCACCCAGACTTCGACATCCTCGACGAAGACCACGCGGCGCTCGACACGGGGCGCATCATCCCGCTCTATCCGGGCGGGCAGGCGCTGGAGAAAGTGGGCATTAACAGTCGGACGCTCAGGCGGCTGATCTTCGGGCTGATTAAGGAGCATGGGTTGGAGATCCCAGAGATCCTTCCCGATAGCATCCGCACGGATCTTGGGTTGATGGATGGCAACGTGGCGCTCCGCGCCGTGCACTTCCCAAAAACGACCGACGAACTGGCAAAAGCACGGCAACGTCTCAAGTTCGAGGAATTGTTCTTCCTCCAACTTCTCCTCGCCCTCACCAAAGGAAGGCAGGAGCGCCTGCCCGGCGCAGTGTTTGGTGGGATCGGCGAACACACCCGGAGCTTCCTCAATGAAGTCCTGCCATTCAAGCTGACTGGAGCACAGGAACGCGCGATCGAGACCATCGCAGCAGACACCTCATCCGGCCGCCAGATGAACCGTATGGTGCAGGGCGATGTGGGCTCGGGCAAAACCGTCGTAGGGGTGGCCGCCATGCTCATGGCCATCGACGCAGGGTTTCAGGCGGCTTTTATGGCGCCTACGGAGATCCTCACCGAGCAGCACTACGCCAATATCCGAGGCTACCTGGAACCGCTCGGTCTCGAAACGAGGCTTCTCATCGGGGGACAACGAAGGGTGCTCCGCGAGGAGATTCTGGCGGATATCGCCGAGGGCCGCGCCCACGTCGTGGTGGGCACGCACGCTATTATCGAGGACAAGGTGGC
>JADFLK010000191.1 GCA_022564455.1 Bacteroidota bacterium | reverse complement strand
GCCTCCGACCTCACTTCGTTCGGCCACCTCCTTCAAAGGAGGACTTTGGTTCCGCGCCTCGGTCATGCGGGTCATGTTCATATTCAATCACCACTAACTTCACCAACCCAAACCCCCAAACCCAAAGCCCCAAGCCCCAAATGACCAAAGCCGACCGCGCCTTCCTTTTTGAACTGCTGAACACACCGAGCCCGACCGGCTTTGAAACGCCGGGCCAGCGCGTTTGGGCCGGGTACGTAAAGGAGCACGCCGATTCCGTGGAGGCAGATGCTTACGGCAACGTGTGGGCAACGCTGAAAGGCTCGGATCCTGACGCGCCAACCATCATGCTCGAGGCCCACGCCGACGAGATCGGGTTCATGGTGAAGTACATCACCGACAAGGGATTTCTCCGTGTGGATCGCATTGGCGGCTCCGATCATGCCATCGCACGCGGCAAGCGTGTGGTTCTGCTCGGCGACAAGGGGCCGGTGAAGGGTGTCGTGGGCAACACGGCCATCCACCTGCGCCCACGCAACGGCGACGAGAAGGCGCCGAAACTGGAAGAGTTGTTCATCGACATCGGAGCGGAGAGCAAGGACGACGTTGCTGATCGTGGCTTGCGCGTAGGCCACCCGGCCGTGTACACGGAATCGGTGGAGGAGCTGACGAGCAAGCGTCTCATGGGCCGCGCGCTAGATAACCGGCTCGGTGGATTCGTCATCGCGCAGGTGATGAAGAAGCTGGCGAAGGGCAAGCGGCCGTCAGCAACCTTGCATGCTGTAAACGCCGTGCAGGAGGAAATCGGCGGCAACGGCGCACGCATGGTGGCCTACCGCCTCGAACCCGACCTTGCCCTTGTCCTCGACGTTACTCACGCTACGGATTCTCCCGGCATCGACAAGGCCAAGTTCGGCGAGGTGAAGCTTGGCGGTGGGCCGTCCATTACGCACGGCACAGTGAACCATCCCAAGATGGTGGAACGGTTGATGGATGTGGCGGAGAAGAACGACATCCCACTCCAGCACGAGTCCAGCAGTCGTTTCTCCGGCACCGATACCGATGTCATCTTCCTCTCAAGAACCGGCATCCCCAGTGCCCTCACGTCCATCCCGATGCGCTACATGCACTCTACCATTGAAACAGTCGATCTTGACGATGTAGAGCACATGATCAAGCTCATGACCGGGTTTGTGCAGTCTCTGGCAGCGGAGGACTCGTTTGCCGCCTCGATCCTGTAGTTCGTCTTGATTTTGAGTTTGATGACCTTCAATCTGAATGCTTCTCACCCCACCAGAAACTGTCATGCGCATCGTAAAAGCACTGCTCGTACTAGGGTTCATCCTGGTTGTAAGCCTTCCGGCTTGTGACTGCAACTCCGGCTACATCACCTCGCCGGATGCCGACGCGACGGCAACCGACACGCCGCCGCCATCGGAAGCTGTCGAGTAGCTGCCCCGTTTCACGGGTTTTCCCCGCCTGTCTCTTGGCGCTCGTGTCCGGATCTGTGTAGGTTTCTGCTCTACCGCCAACGTAGCTCAGTTGGTAGAGCAGTTCACTCGTAATGAACAGGTCACCGGTTCGAGTCCGGTCGTTGGCTCCGGCCCAGCGCCCCGAATGCCGCCGCGCTCGGGGCGTTGTTGTATCGTGTTCGCTCGCCTTCCAACCGAACAATGACAGATCTCGTTAGCTGGCTCCAGGACATTCAAGGCGGCGCTGCCGTCATCGGGCTGGCTGTTTTGCTTTTGCTAGAGCATGCGCATCCGTTTTTTGATTTGTTTCGGGGTTCTCGGAAAGCGTGGTCGATCCATCTGGTCAGGAATCTGGTGCTGGCGGGGGTAAACGGATTGATCGTGGTTTTTGTGTTCGCGGGGTTATGGGTGATGGCAGCGGAGTGGGCTGTCGCGCACGGTTTTGGTTTGATGAACCTCCTTGCAGCGTCTTCGGGTGAGCCTGGCTGGCCGCACGCTATCGGGGCGATTCTTCTTCTGGATGCGTGGACGTACACGTGGCATCGTCTCAACCATTGGATTCCGTTTCTCTGGCGGTTCCACCGCGTCCACCATTCGGACTCGAAGATGGACGTGACCACCGCCGGGCGATTTCATGTAGGCGAGATTATTCTTTCCTCAACACTACGGATCCCGTTGATCGCGCTGGTGGGCGCCTACGCCTGGGAATTGATCCTCTATGAGACCATGATGTTCGCCGTGGTGCAGTTCCACCACGCGAACATTGTACTGCCTGCAAAAGCCGATCGTGTGCTGAGGTGGTTCATCGTCACGCCTGCCATGCACAAGGTCCACCATTCGCGCCTCCGGCACGAAACAGATTCCAACTACAGCGCCTTTCTTTCGATCTGGGACCGGCTTTTTCGCAGCTTCCGTCTACGTGAAAACCTGAGCGAAATAGATTTCGGCCTGAACGAGTTCGATGCGCCGGAGCACGCGTCGATCAAAGGATTGTTACGCATGCCACTTGTAGGGGAAACCCGTCAGGCCGCCCCTCCTGATTGACAGTCAACTGGAGTGGTCGTGGATGATCTCCCAGCGGTGTTCTGTGCGTTCCCAGATTGTGGTGAACCAACCTGTGGCATCGTCCAATCCGCTGCCGCTCAGGAGAAAATGACCGATTGCCATGGCATGGTTCTCGCCGAGCATTCGTACGGTCAGGTGATCGAAACTCAACTGTTGTAGAGGGGCGCCGTCCTGGAAATACGCTCCTTCGAGTAGTTCGGCTGTGCGTTCACGTCCGATGGCCGGGCCGTTTCCTGTCATGAAAGCGGCGGAATCCGCGTACATCGCTACGTGGCCGTTGATGTCTGCGTTGTTCCATGCGGCTGCTGATGCTTCAAAAGCAGCACGTATGATTGCCTCAGCGGATGAGTCGTCCTGTGCGTAGGAGTTTTGGACTGCAAGCACGGAAAGGAGAAGGGATAGGGCGAAGAGGCGTGTCATTTCAGGCAGGTTGAGGAGTGGAATGTGCTAAAAAGATAGCATGGAGAATCCTCGCGAGTCGAGCTGGCTCATATTGCGCAATAGGACTACCTCAGTGACGTTCTCCATCCACCCATCATCCACCCATCATCCGCCCTACTCCTGATGCTCCGACTTGCTACGCGTTCACTAAAATTCTTGACCCTCGCGTCATTTGCGATCCTCTCAGCGGCATTTCTGATAGCCTCGCCGACGTTTGCGCAGGGAGGCAGGGATTCGGCCGAAATGAGCGCCGTTCAGGCCGTAGAAGCCGTTCTTCAGGCATCCGACGATGAGACGCGCCGCGCGTTCACGGTGGAGCACCTCGATCCCGACTACGTGGCGTCGATGGGTGATGCGGCCATGCTCGTTCACCTTGCTGAACTTCAACGTGCTGTGTCCGGCGCGGGAGGACTAGATATTTTGCTGTCGCCTGACGGGGTTAGGATGATGTATTCCGGCGCCACGTCCACAACCATCGGCGTTGAGTTCGCCGGAGATTCGTCAGGGCGGATCGTCTCACTATCCATCCTCTCACAGCAAACCGGAGGTGTGGACCCCAATGTTGACGGCCGCCTGATGGCCATCGGGGGACTCGGACAAGCCGTAGGTGACGATGCTCTTGCTTTATTCGCCGAAGAGCATCTCGCTCCAAACTTTCGAGCATCGCTTTCTCGAGAAAACCTGATACAACTTCTTTCTGACATCCGCCGGTACGCCGCGATGGCCGGCACCGTCGAGATTAGGGGCTCGGCTGAGGGCTACCGCATCGCGTTCCGAGGTCCTGAGAGTGCGGACATCCTCGTGCAGGTAGAAAACCAGCCACCGTACCAAATCACAAGCCTCAAGCTCGATACGGATATCGAGGACGCGGAGGGCACCCAAATCGAGCCAATCAATTGGGGAAATCTTGAGGAGCGCCTTGCCCACGAAGAAGAGGCTGGATTCGCCGGAACGATTCTGGTTGTTCGAGATGGCGATGTGGTTTTGAATCGCGGCTATGGATTAGCCAATAGAGCACAGGGTATTTCCAATACATCGGAAACCATCTTCGACATCGGTTCCACGCCGATTGACTTCACAAGGGCCGCCGTCTTGAAGCTCGTGGATCTGGGCATTCTCGAACTAGACGCACCCATCAGTCGCTATCTCCCGGATGTGCCTCCTGACAAGGCTGGAATCACAATCAATCATCTCATGTCCGGCGTGTCGGGATTGCCCAATTTCCATCACATCACCGGCGTCGACGACGACTACGATCTATCGTACATCGACCGAGGGGAAGCAATCCGCCGCATTCTCGGCCAGCAGTTGCTCTTCGAACCAGGTGAGGGCCGCGCTCACTCGCACTCCGCTTTCGGGTTGTTGGCGGCCATTATCGAGATCGTTTCCGGAGATTCCTACGGCGACTTCCTTGAGTCTCACTTCTTCGAACCCGCCGGGATGTTTCAGACAGGATTCTACGGCGATACACAGTTCGCCGAGGAGGCGTATGCCGTAGGGTACGGATCCTCCAGCGTCGGGCGGATCAACATCCCGATGCACTGGGGCCCAACGTCGTGGTTGGTGATGGGAGGCGGGGGCATGGTGTCAAATCCCGCCGACCTCCGCCGATTTCTCGAGTACATCCGCGAGGGCGGCCTGTCCGACGCGGCGCAGGAGACCTTCTTCGTTGACGGTGTGCTCGCCGGAGGGACTGACCGTGGCTTCCTCTGCATGTTATCGCATGTACCCGATACGACGTTTTACGTCTGTAGCAATGCACACGAGCAACCGGGGGATCGTGCGATGGCGGTTGCACGGGCATTGGCAGAAATGGTAAGACCAGAGGGGTAAGGCGGCGCCCGCCAGTCGCGTAGGAGCGACCCCACCCACACTGTCGTGGCGAGGAGCTCCACCTTGTCTTTGCGAGGAGCGCAGCGACGAAGCAATCCCGTAGGCCCGAGCACGCATCCGCGAGATTGCTTCGCTTCGCTCGCAAAGACAATTCGGTTGCTTCACGCCCCTGTGCTCCGTTACTTCCGGCGTACCCTCGCCGCCTGAAGAGAAGGCATGACCGACGCGCAGATTCAGGAGTTCATCGACCGCTGGAAGGCCTCCGGCGCGTCCGAGAAGGCCAACTTCCAGTCGTTCATCAACGAACTGTGCGATGTGCTGGAGGTGCCGCACCCCGATGCCGCGACCGGCATTCGCGAGCAGGACACCTATGCCTTCTAGCGGCCCGTGACCCTT
>JADFLK010000190.1 GCA_022564455.1 Bacteroidota bacterium | reverse complement strand
GGCTTCATGCAGCAGCTCGAGGCCGAGACGCGGCGGCGCTTCTGCGAGGCGGAGCTGCGGCTCAACCGCCGGCTCGCGCCCGACGTCTACCTCGACACCGTCGCGATCGTGCGCACGGCCGGCGGCGGCTACGCCGTGGAGCGCGAGGGCGAGGCCGGCAGCGAGGTTGTGGAGCACGCGGTGAAGATGCGCCGCCTGCCGGACGACCGCACGCTCGACCGCCTGCTCGTCGCGGACGATCCGCCCGAGGGCGAGATCGAAGGCATCATCGAACGCCTCGTCGACCGCCGCGTCGCCTTCCACGGCGCGGCGGAGGTGGTCGCCGACGACCCGGACTTCGCGGGCGCTACGGCGGTGCGGGCGTGGTGGCAGCGCGAGTACGGCGAGGCGGAGGGCTTCATCGGCGGCACCTGGCTGGCGGAGGACGCCGCCGCGCTGCGCTCCTACGTCGACGCCACGCTCGACCGGCAAGGCGCGCTCTTCGACGAGCGACTGGCGCAGGGGCGGGTCGTCGAGGGCCACGCCGACCTGGCCGGCAAGAGCATCGAGGATCTGCTCAAGGGCCTCGACGACCTGCCCGACTCCGTTCGCGGCCCGGTCCGCAACAACGGCGGCGGGCACGCCAACCACACGCTCTTCTGGACCGTGATGAGCAAGGACGGCGGCGGCGAGCCCGACGGCGACCTGGCCAACGCCATCAACGCCGCCTGCGGCGACTTCGCCTCGTTCAAGGACGCGTTCTCCAAGGCCGGCGCCACCCGGTTCGGCTCGGGCTGGGCCTGGCTGGCGGTCAACAGCTCGGGCGGGGTCGAAGTGCTCTCGACGCCCAACCAGGACAACCCCGTCTCGCAGGGCCTCACCCCCATCCTCGGGCTCGACGTGTGGGAGCACGCCTACTACCTCAACTACCAGAACCGCCGCCCGGACTACATTGCGGCCTGGTGGAATGTGGTCAACTGGGACGAGGTTGGGCAACGATTTGAGGCCGCGGGCTGATTTCCCCTCCGAAAGACAAAGTCAAAACGGGCAGCGAGTCGAACTCGCTGCCCGTATGCGTTATGCCTAGGATTCCTTCCGTACAACGGCGATGTTCGAGAAGGCCAGCCAGGGCGTCAGGCGTGCCAGGCCTGCTTCCAGGCGCCGGAAGACAGGCAAGCCACTCACGAGCGGCAGCGGCACAAAGTCGGAGGCGTACTCCACGACGTTGAGATCGAGAATATTCTCAAGGAAGTTGATCCAGTGCGAACGGTCCCAGGCTACGACGTGGCCCCGGTTCACATAGTGGCGGCGAAACAGGTTGCTCCACACGACCGTCGGACGGACAGGGTTGGGGACGGCCAGCACAGCCACGCCGCCGGGCTTGAGCAGGCCCATCACTCCTCGAACAAAATCGACCTGATGGTAGGTGTGCTCCAGCACGTGTGAGGCTATCACGCAGTCGAATTGCCGCTCTGTCGGAAAGAGATGGTCGGCCGTCGCCTGAATCGATTCGCTGAGATCGACGCGGTCGGCCGTGATGGCGAGGCACTTCGCATCCATGTCGGAAGCGACCAGACGGAGATCGGGGCGCTGTTGCTGAACCTCCACCAATGTGTGGCCGACGCCGCAGCCGATATCGAGTACCTCGCCCTTTTCAGGCACGTGCTCCCGCACCAGATCCGCAACGGCCTTGTGGTAAGGCTTGTGCTGGAGGTCGTACGGGATGTGGACGTTCGTATTTGCCGACGGCATACGGCAAGCTATCCCACCGAGCGCACGGCTGCCGTCTCAACAAACTGGAGCCAGCCGCTGTCGTCGCGGTAGTCCTCAATCACGGCCGTCAGGCCACCCGTACGGTACGTTTCCATGATGCCGTTGACTTCCGCGCGGAACTCCTCCAGCGCGTTGGTAATCAGATCCTGCCGGTAGCCGCGCTCGCCCATCTCAATGGTCATCTCCATCGACATGATGCGGCCGAGAGCCTTGCCGAGGTCCACGAGCTTGCGCTGCGGCAGCGACCAATCCACATCGAACGACAGCACGTCGCGGAAGTAGTCGGCGGCGCGCGCCGTGCTGTCGTCTTGCTTGAGGTACTTGTAGAGGTTGCTCTCCTTCATTTTGCGCATGCTCTTTAGCACCGATTCCGAAATCTGCGCGTAGAGGATGTCGTTCGAGCCCTCGAAAATCTGGAAGGGGCGGCTGTCGACCGTCGAGCGGCCGGCGATGTGATCCAGCCGGAAGCCCTTGGCGCCCATGAGCTGCAGGAGCGAGTGCGAAGCTTCGTGCATGAGGTCCGTCACCACGGTTTTCATGGCGTTGGCCTTGAGGCCTTCGCCGGAGAGATCGCGCTCCACTCCTGCGTTCTCGGAGGAATGAAGGCACATGGCCGCGCAGGCTGTAACACTGGCCTGGAGGCGGGCCAGGCGCGCTTTCACCTGGTCGTAGTCGAAGAGCGGCTTGCCGCCGACGAAGCGCTCCCGGGATTGCTCTACGGCCTCGTCCAGCATCCTCCGGAGGAAGCCCATGGCCATGCCGGGGAATTGCAAGCGGCTCCGGTGGAGGATGTCGAGCATCATCTTGATGCCGGTCGATTTCGGATTGAGCCGCGCAATGGCGGGCACTTCCACATCAATCTTGTTAAGGCCATACGGGATCATCCGCAGGCCAAGGTTATTGTAAACCTCTTCGACTTCGATGTGCTGGCCGGGCGCGTGGACGTCGCACACGAAAAATTCGATGTCGCGGCGGAGGTTGCCGTCGGAGGCGCGCGCGCGAGCCGTGAGGAGCCAGTAATCGGCCCAGCCGGTAAGGCCCGCCCAGTGCTTGGTGCCTTCAATGTGGTACGAATCGCGGCCGGTGGCCGTGCAGGCCGTCTGCATGCTTAGCGCGCCGGTGCCGTAGTCGGGCTCCGTGATCATCAGCCCGCCCATCTTCTTTTCGGCTAAAACACCGTCGTAGACCGTGTGCCTGATGGCCTCCGAGCCGTACTTGCCGACGGGCTGGAGGAACAATCCTCCGCTGATGCCCACCGTCAGGCAGAGGGGCAGGGACTCGTACCCCGTGGCCTCCAGCATCGAGAGGCACTCCGAGAGGATATTGCCTCGGCCTCCGTACTCACGCGGGACGTACACCGTTAGCGGATCGACCTCCCGAACCAGACCTAGTACCCATGTCGGCAAGCCGCGTTCGAGGTTGAGCCGGTCGGCCGAGGTCCGCGTATGGAACACCTCGTGCAGACGCGCACGATAGCAGTCGAGAAAGTCGGAAAAGCTCTGGCGAACTCGTTGCATAGGGCCGGCTTCGCCGAGCGTTGTGAGCGGGAAGGCGCTCATGGGCGTAAACTCCGCAGGTATGCGGGAGGGAGGTAATGTCAATCGGCCGACTCCTCATAGCCAGCCGAATCACCATCAAAATACAGGCCCGGCCAATGTAAACCACGTCTACTCCAGATTTTGTCAGAGCAGGCGTAAACATCAATTCGGCTTACTCTGAAGTCTCCAGGCGGGCACCTACCTATATCCGTCAGCTTTGTCATTTATGCTGTTTCTCGAAGTTCCAAAAGATGTCAGATGGAGGGTCGTTCCCGCCGAGGGCGTTGTGGACGATCCGTCGGTGGTGCTTTCACGTGATGAGCTGGCCCGTATGGAATCGTTTGGCTACCTGGATCGGCGTCGTGGGTTTGCGTTTGGAAGGATCGCGGCGCGCTGCCTCCTCGCGGAAAGGCTGGATATTGCACCGGTTGAGGTGCCACTCGCTGTGGCCTCCGACGGCGGGGTTGTCGTTGAGGGGCATCCGATTCACGTGTCCATCAGCCATGCCGGGCACGGCGCCTCCGCACAATCCATCGCCGTAATAGCCGAGCGCCCGATCGGCGTCGATCTGGAGGAAATCGTTCCTCGCCGCGACGACCTCTACCGCCGCATCCTCCACCCCGACGAGTACGGCCTACTCGAAACGCTTGGCCTCGGCCACAACGAAGCGACGGTACTCCTGTTTTCACTAAAGGAAGCCGTGCTTAAAGGTCTACGCACTGGCTTTCGGCGTTCCGCGCAGTCCGTCCGCCTCGATGACCTATCAGATGGTACGGGCCACGCGCACATGGACGACGGCCCGTCGTGGAACCTGCGCTACACCCGCAGGGAGGGCTTCTGGATAACGCTGGCCTTTCTTGACTAGTAGACCTCCGGACCCAAAGCGTGAGTAAGCGAAAGCTGGAGCGATGGACTCCGCCCAGCATAGGCCACCATCAGCGAGCCGTACCGGTACACGCTGGTTTGGTTGCCGCCACGCGTGTCGATCAGGAAGTCGTACACGGCACGCTCAGCGTCTTCCGGTGTCTCGAACTCATAAATCCGGATGCGCTCCCCCCGAATCCGGTACTCGTATCCGATCTCAGCCAGGGCGAAAGGGAAAACGAGATGGGTTGAGCGCAGCACGTAGCCCTGGCGGCCGAGGTGCATTACGAGGTCTCCCACGTTTTCGATGGAAGCCTGTTCGGAGGCGTCAGCAGTATAGTTGGACGCTGCACAGCCCGAAAGCAGAAGCAGGGCTAGCGCAAACGTTGGGAATAAACGGGCGGTTGACATGGGGACCTCGCTGATGTGCGTGTTTCAATGTAACGGCAAAGCCGCACGTTTCGCTTATGTCGCAACGGTAGGGACACGTTTTTGCCCTTTCCATGACATCCTGTTTTGAGTCTGCTGCGGCCCTGGCTCAGAACTGCACGGGGATCACAACACAACACGAAAGGCTCATCTTGTCCGACGCAGTGTGCTTTTCGAGGAAGAAATAGCCTGGCGGACCGCTTGTCAAGCACGCGAGTAACGTGGCCTCGAACGGCACGAAATATTCCGTCATCCAGTCGCCCTTGGCCTGTGCCGGGGCAGCAGCAGGCTCGTTCATGTTTACATCGAAAAGCCTGATTGTGAATGATGCTTCGAAGCACTACGTTTCGCGCGCTCGGCCAGATAGACGTGTTCCTCAGATTACTTTGCCAGCGTGACCTGCAGAGCATCCACGAACGTCTCTCCCGAAACGCGAACGAAGTACGAACCGCTTGGAAGAGCTTCGCCGTCAATGGCCACCACCTGCCCTTCGGTCAGTTCATTAATTGCCCTAACCCACTCTATAAAGCAGACTTGAAACTGTTCGGGGTCTATACGGGCGAAGACCCGTCCAAATGTATCGTGCGAGGGAATGCCGTTCGGGAGTTCCAAGAATCCCT
>JADFLK010000189.1 GCA_022564455.1 Bacteroidota bacterium | reverse complement strand
TACCCGCGCGCCCCGGCGCGGATGGCGCGTTCAGCATAGAGGGATTCGGCGTGGCGGGAAACGACCAGCGTGACGAGGTCCGGCTTGCGTGAGAGCAGATGCTTGATGAGTTCCAGCCCGTTCATGCCCGGCAACGACACGTCCACCACGGCGAGGTCGGGATCGAGGTCGTCGAACTGGGCGAGGGCGTCTTCGGCGTCGGCAGCCTGCCCGACAATTTCCAGATCAGCCTCGGCTTCGATGGTCATCGCGAGGCCCTTCCGCATCAGCGGGTGGTCGTCAACAAGGAGAATGCGGGTTTTCATGGGGTTGGGGAAGGCGAGGTTCGATCCGTGGGGACGGCGCAGGTTACGACGGTTCCGCCGTCCGAGCCGAGGCGAATTTCCAGTGCGCCGCCGATAATCCGGGCGCGGTAATGCATGATACGAACGCCCATTCCGCGATTCTCCATCGATTTGTCTCGTTTGCCGGGAACGGGTTCCAGCCGCGTTGCCGCGGCCGAGCGGACCAGGCCCGGGAAGCCAATCCCGTCATCGGCAACCTGAAGCGTGAGCCATTCCGGCGTTCGGCTCAGCGTAATCGTCACAACCCTGGCTTTGCCGTGGTACGCCGCGTTGCTTATGGCTTCCTGTGCGATGCGAAAAAGGTGCGGCGACACATCGTCGGGCACGTCACCGTCAGCGTCCTGGCCGTGGGCTTTGAACGTACAGGCGATCTCAAAAAGCCGCTCGGTGTTGGTGGCCAGCCGTTGGAGCGCGTCGTCCAGTCCATGGACGTCAAACTCCACCGGCACGAGACCACGCGAGATAGTACGGGCGTAGGCGTCGGCCTCCTTGATTAGCTCGACCAATTCGTCGGCGTCTTTTGAGACTCCCTCATCGATGGCTTCCAGCTTGCGGGCTAGGCCTCGGGCGATCAGGCCCGTGCCTGTGAGCATCTGGCCGAGGCCGTCGTGCAGATCCTGCCCGATCCGCCTCCGTTCATCTTCCGCAACGCGGAGAACAGCTTGTTCGAGTTCGCGGCGTTCCGAGATGTCTCGCAACATGCCGGTAAAGATGCGCCGGTTCGGGAGCATCACCTCGCTCACGGCCAGATCGAGCGGAAATGTGGAGCCGTCTTTCCGTTGGCCGACGACCTCTCGCCCGATGCCGATGATCCGCCGCTGCCCGGTTCGTTTGTACGCGTCGATGTAGCCGTCGTGCTCGGAGTGGTAGGGCTCCGGCATCAGCACGTGCACGTTCTTGCCCAGCACTTCAGCCTCCGTGTATCCAAAAATCTGCTCGGCCGCCGAGTTAAAGGATTCGATAATCCCCCGCTCACTAATGGTAACGACACCGTCCACTGTGGTATCCAGAATGGCGCGGGCACGAGCTTCACTTTCGTGGAGGGCTTGTGTCGTTTGGGCCTGCTCTCGTGCGCCGGCCAGTACGGCCGCAACGGCCGCAAGAAACGCGCGGTCCTCGGCTTCAAACTGATGCGTCCGAGTTGAATAGGCTCCTATGATACCCGCAGGTTCTCCCGCTCCTCCCAGCCTCACGCTGAGACCCGAAATGATGCCGCGTTGTGCGAGGCGGACCGGCGCCTCCTCTCCGAGCGCAACGGGCTCGCCCGCCCCGAGCGTTTCGGCCGCGTGCGTCTCGGAGGTGTCCATCAGCGCTGTGCCTTTCGCTTCCTCCAGCCACCCAACGCCCGATCGGAGGACCAGTTGCTTGCCTTGCAACTCAAAAACCCCGGCCATGGGCGCAGCTAGCGCTTCAGCCAGCACCTTCACGGCGTAATCGGCCAAGACCTGCGGATCGCTTCCGCCCAGTGCCAACAACCCCAACTCGGCCACAACGGCTTGTTGGAGGAGGCGGCGTTGGAGGGTGGATTCCGGCATATCGAAAACTAGTGTCGCCGGTAGTCGCAAGCTCCCCTTTCGCTAAGACCACAACGAACCGGCAGCTCGGAGCGGGCGTCCGGTGGCCTCAGAGTGAATTGACGTTGACCGAGTTGGTCCGCCATGTCAGGGCATCCACTACGTGACGACGCTGTGTTCCCCTTTGAAGAAAGAAGACAGCAAATGTCGAAACTATGCCTCCAATATAGGAACCACGACGCCTTCAACGAACGCAGGATCACGACTATGGAATGCTGGACCGCCCGGTTCAACGAGCGAACCCCCAAAATCATACAGGGCGGCATGGGCATCGCCGTCTCAAGCTGGCGTCTGGCCCGGCGCGTGGCGCAACTCGGCGAGTTTGGGGTGGTCTCCGGGACCGGCATCGACACGGTGGTCGTGCGGGAGCTACAGCAGGGAGATCCCCATGGACGTCTTCGCGCTCTGCAGGCCTACCCCGACCAGGAGATCGTCGACTACCTGATCGGCCGGTTCTTCTTGGAGGCCGGCATCGGTGAGAATATTCCTTACAAGTTGCTTCCCATGCACCGGTATAAGCCCACCACCCGTTCCCAGCGCCTGCTCAGTGCAGCCGCATTCAGCGAAGTCTTTCTGGCAAAAGAGGGGCACGACGGGCTCATCGGGATCAATCTGCTCGGCAAGCTGAAACGCTATTCCCTAGCCTGTATCTACGGCGCGATGCTGGCCGGGGTAGACGCCATCCTGATGGGTGCTGGCATCCCCGTCGAAGAGGCCGAACAACTTCCGTTGTTGGCCGCCGGCGAGAAGGCCCGGCTCCGCCTGGACGTGGATACATCGAAGGCCTCCAACCCCAAAGCTTCGTATTACTACGAGTTGGACCCGGCGGATCTTGTGCCGCATCCCCCCCAGATGCGCTGCCCGATGTTTTTCCCAATCGTTGCCCTGGATACGCTCGCTCGCATTCTGGACAAGAAACTGGCCGCGGGTCTGATCACCGGCTTTATCATCGAGGGTCCAGTGGCCGGCGGTCACAATGCCCCGCCCCGAAGCAAGACCTACGATGCTGACAGCAACCCGGTGTATGACGAGCGAGACGTCGCCAATCTCGACCAGGTCGCTGCCCTCGGCTATCCCTTCTATCTGGCGGGAGGCTACGGTTCGCCCGGGAAACTGAAAGAAGCCCTCGAACAAGGAGCCACGGGCATCCAGGTGGGTTCGCTTTTTTCGTTGGCCAACGAATCCGGATATCCGATGGCATACAAACGTACGCTGATCAAGAAAATCCACGAAGGCACCACGAGCGTCCGGACCGATGGACGTATTTCTTCGACAGGCTTTCCCTTCAAGGTCTTGGAGGTCGAGGGGACGCTCGGCATTCCGCAACTCTATAAAGAGCGTACCCGCATTTGTGACCTGGGCTACCTGCAGCAAGCCTACGTTGATGAGAAAGACCGCTTGCAGGTACGTTGCCCTGCCGAACCGGTAGCGACGTACGTGGACAAAGGCGGCAACGTCGAAGACACGGAAAGACGGGGCTGCTTGTGCAATGCGCTCATGGCCAACATCGGGCTAGGGCAACTCCAGAAAGGGGGTCGGGAGAAACAACTCTTCACAGCAGGAGATGACCTGGTGAATCTGCCGCTTGGCTCGGTGGATCATCCGTCCTACACCACTCAGGATGTGATTCAGTATCTCTATGGGAGGAAGAAGCCCGAGCCTCCGATGGAACGGCTCGACGGAAGCATGGATGTAGTCCTCGGTCAACGCGTTGGAGTTGGTGGTGGTGGCGCCGGCGAACCGGTCGGTGATCGGACCCTGGAGTAGGGAGAGACGTCGGCGAAAACATCTCTTTCCGTGTCGGCAAAAATGCTGCCTCTCGCACTGACAAAAGGCGATTGATGATAGATTTCTTTTTACAGCTCGATCCAGTTCTGCAGGCGTTAATCGCCACACTCTTTACCTGGGGTGTGACTGCGGCAGGAGCGGCCGTTGTTTTCTTTACGAAAGCTGTAAACGAGAAGTTTATGGATACAATGCTTGGCTTTGCTGCTGGCGTAATGATTGCTGCGAGTTTCTGGTCTCTTCTTGCGCCAGGCATAGAGATGGCGGAACAGTTAGGACATACCCCATGGCTGACCGCGGTCATCGGATTTATGGGTGGTGGGATTTTCATGAGACTAACTGATAAATTCTTGCCCCACCTTCATCCAAGCCTAAGTATTGATAAAAGTGAGGGAATAAAGACTTCATGGCAACGAAGTACCCTTCTGGTACTTGCCATAACCATTCACAACATACCAGAGGGGCTAGCCGTAGGTGTTGCTTTTGGAGCTGTAGCAGCTAATCTCCCTTCTGCCACGATTGGAGGAGCCATTGCTTTGGCAATCGGCATTGGGATTCAAAATTATCCCGAAGGTACTGCCGTATCGATGCCATTGAGAAGAGAAGGGATGACTAGTGGAAAAAGCTTTTTTATGGGGCAAGCTTCTGGCATGGTGGAACCAGTGGCTGGGGTTATCGGAGCATTATTAGTCCTGAAAATGCAAAATATTCTCCCATACGCACTTTGTTTCGCTGCAGGTGCCATGATTTTTGTGGTCGTGGAGGAACTAATCCCGGAAGCTCAAAGAAATTATGCACACATCGACTTAGTAACAATGGCAATAATGACCGGCTTTTCAGTAATGATGATTCTCGATGTGGCTTTGGGGTGAAGGACCTACCAATTTACGAATTAAAATCAGAAGCACTAACGGACCGTCAAGCTGACCGCAAAAAGCACGGCTGTTTTCTATACAATCTCGTAACGGCAGCCATTCTGACACCCATCGTCTTACCGGAGCTTTACTCGGTCGTACATCGGTGGGCGTTGAGAAATACTCGACGTTGACGGTAACCGTTCGCCCCTCAGATGCAGAGTGTGAAGCGCGGGAAGAGAAGCTCGCCGCCGCAAGGTTTGATACGATGCGAACCGCCGCGACGATCGCCAACCGCATGACGAGGCCTCCAGATGGGACGACGCCTATTGTCGCGCAGGCTTCCTCGAAATAAACCGCGGTTCGCACAGGAGTGCCCCGAGGTGAACAGGTGCCGCGTTCACAGAGACGAACACACACTCCGTGGAGCGGCTCCAGGGTGCGGCTTCCCCCCACACGGGCGTACGTGCCCAGCCTACGTTACCGTTCGTGTTTTAGCTACGGTGTGCTTCAGGGCGGTCCCGTACCCTGATCTGTACTCGTTCCAACGTCCGCATGATGTGTACTCGTTCCAACATCCATATCTGGTCGCCGTCCCGAGGAGCCGTTGCTGAAGGGGTCCCATTGCAAGGCTCCGCTAGCGCCCTCAATCGC
>JADFLK010000188.1 GCA_022564455.1 Bacteroidota bacterium | reverse complement strand
TCTCTGGCCGACGTGGCTAGGCTGGAGCCGCATGTCGTTTCAGCGACCCCGTTTGTAGAAGGTAAGGCGTTGCTCACGAGCACTGACGTGCGTGATCTGAACCGGGTTGTGGTTGTTCGCGGTGTAGGCCCGGCCTCCGTGGATTCCTCTGTAACCCGTGCCGTTACTTCCGGTTCGTTCGATGTGGCGAGGAAGCCTACGGGTGCAGGTATAGTAATGGGCGCGGGAGTAGCCGTACGGATGGCGTTGTTCCCAGGCCCCACCGGCGACGACGGAAGCACGGTGGCGTTGCTCTCCGCCCCAGCACTGGAGCGCATGATTGTCCAGTATCCTTTCGGGCTGCCTGCGCGGCAGGTGTTCAACCTAAGAGGCACCTTTGAACTGGACCCGGCTTACGATGAGAACCACGTCTTTATAGCTCTGGAGGAAGCGCAGCGGCTCTTCCGGATGTCCGGCGCCGTCACCGGTATCGATCTCCGGCTCGACAACGTGGATGCCTCGGATCGGGTGAAGGCAGGTCTCGAGCGCGTTCTGGACCCCGATCAGTTTCGCGTCCGCACGTGGTACGATCTCCAGCCCTCCCTCTATGCCGTAATGAAGCTGGAAAAGTGGGCCGCAAGCGCCATCCTGTTTCTGATTGTCGTAGTGGCGGCGTTCAACATCGTGGGGGCGCTCACCATGATTGTGATGGAGAAACGGCGTGATCTGGGGGCGCTTCAGGCGATGGGCGCCACCCGCAAGGATGTACGGCGCATCTTCTTGCTGGAGGGGCTGCTAGTGGGTGCCCTGGGTGCAGGTCTAGGGACGGCGCTGGGCGTAGGCCTGTCCTTGCTCCAGAAATACACAGGCATCGCCAAGCTTGCGCAGGCGGAATCGTTCATCATCGACGCCTATCCCATCGCCATACGATTGTGGGACGTAGTGCTGATTCTGGCCGTTGCAATGGGTTTGTGCGTGTTGGCCGCTGTCTATCCGGCCAAGCGAGCCGCGACGATAGAGCCTGCCAAAGCAGTTCGTAGTACGGGCTGAACTACCGTTTGGGAAGGCATACGAAGGGTGTTTAAGGGCAGGGAGGGCCTGCCGATAACCGGTCGCGTACCGTTCCACAATTGGGGTCCGCCAGCCCCGCACCCCTCAGCAGCCTCATGACACGCTCATTTCGTTTTGTTCTCGGCGCAGCATTTCTGCTCGTGGCCACCCCGTTCTTCCTTGCCGCCTGCGACGGTGGCGATGTTGCTTCCGACGTTGATTCGCTTCTCATAGACGCCCGCATCGCCCGGCAATCCGGCGACATCGATACAGCGATCGCCCTCCTGGAGACGGCAATGGCCCAGGCTCCAAGTAATGCGCCCGTCCGCGTCGAACTCAGTTCAGCCTACCTCGACCGCGGAGGCATTGACCTTCTTGATGTCGATCGCGTCGCCCTTTTCTTGACTACGTTTGAAGAGAATCTGGTTGAGACGCCGGATGCACCGGTTCAGAATTTCGGTGGGACCTGCCAGTACGCAGACGACCCGAACGCACAACCGTTTGCTCCAGATGAGTACGAGGGCTACGTTGAACTCTATGCGGATCGCGACCTGATCAATAGTGTACTTGGGTTGCTGAATGGTGTCGATCCCACAGGTATCGGCCTCAGCATCATACCGGAAGAGTTGCGTGTAATTAGCCTGTGTCAGGGAATTGTAGACGGCCAACTCATCTACGACCGCGATTCGGCCCTTGCCTCGATGAGTGCACTTGGTCTGAGCGACGACGAAATCACGACGGCGCTGGCTGTAAATGCCGTTGCTCGCTTCTTTGAGGCCTACTTCTTCATCGCGGAAGATATACCGCAGCAGACTAGCTGGTACCACGTACAGAGCCCAAGCGGAGACTACGTCGGTGTCTGCGCAGACGACCAGGATGCCCTCCGCGCGCAGGTGGAAGTGGCTGTCGCGGATCTCGGTGAGTCCATCACGTCACTCGATCTCCGCGATCACGTTCTTGGTGGCGGCACCGCCTCTCAGGAACTCGTTCAGCACGTTCTTGATGCCTACGAATCCATTGAGGGAGACCTTGGCCCTTATTGCGAAGGTGGTGAATAACTAGCTAGAACCAACGTGGGGAGGGTTCCTCCCCACGCGTTTGCGACCAAGCCTCCAAGCCACTTATTACCATGTGCCGCCGCGCGCTGTTTCTTGCTCTTCTGCTTGCAAGCCCATTTGCTGCTGCCGATGCACAGATTTTCGGCGCCATCCAGCAAGATGCCCGTCCACACGTTGCCAGTCTTCAGGTCTACGCGATGGGAGGGGCCGTTGCAGCCGTTCCGATGGCAGAAACAGCGTTTTTCTACAACCCGGCACACCTTGCTCGCCTTGATCTCTCGAAGCCAAGGATCACATTCGTCGGAGCAGGCGCTAGTGTGAGCAATGAGATCTTTGCGGAGTACCGTTTCATCCGCAACGAACTTGAGCCGGCCATTGATGAAGGGCTGGAAGAAATCCGCCTGGAGGACTACGACCGGCTTGTGGAACTGTACGAGCGTGCGCTTGAGCTCGGTAGCACGCAGACGGCAGCAACCCTCACCGCGTACGGCCCAAGTGTGCAGATGCGCATCTCGGACAACGAATCCATTGGAATAGGTTTGTTCGGTACCAACTCGTTTCGGATGCAGTTCACAGACGCGGGTGTGGGCGTGCCTCGGCTCGATGCCTTCGACCAGCTTGATCTGATCCTGCCTGTGACGGGAGCCTATGGTATTCCGAATTCCCCGCTTGCTGTTGGCGTAACGGCCAGTTATACGCGGCGCTATCTCACCGCCAAGGGTGCTCTGCTCGAAGAGCTTGACGCAGAGGAGGAGCACCTGTACGTTCTGAAAGGCAACAGCATTTCGTTCGATGTTGGCATCCACGCCGAGGACGTGATGCCCAATTTCGATCTTGGCGCAGCGTTTTACCAGGTAGTCGGCGGTGGATTTAACTACAGCTACGACCGCAGGATTGACCTGACAGGCAACGACGGCCCAAATGACGAAGCGGAAATTGCGGCTCTTGAAGAGCGCTTCAACGCGCGCGAATCGAAGCCCACCTACCGGATCGGAGCGGCTTACCGAATTCCCATCCCGCCGAGCGCACGAGCGGTGGTGAACAGCGTCACCATTGCAACGGACTATGTGAGCGCCTCTACTTCCGAGTACGACCAGCCAACAGGCGCGCGCCTCCGCGTGGGCATCGGGGCTGAGATTGGTTGGATTCTTTCTGTCCATTCAGGGTACAGCCAAGGCTATCCGTCTTTTGGGGCCAGCCTGAACCTGCCGATTGTTCACCTCGAGTACGCCTACTTCGGGATCGAAGATGGCCGGATACCTGGCCAGCTCGGCCGCTACAATCACAACATCCAGATCCGTTTCGGGCTCTTTTAGGTAGTTTTGAGTGTTTGTTCTTAGAGGCTCCGGTGCAAGCGTTGCGCTGGGGCCTCTTCCTTTTCGTCGGAGTCTCACACGTTTGAAGAGCATATCAATTGAATCTCCACAGCACAGCTTCGTAACTTCTCAAGCTATTCGCATTTGCACGAAACCGAACCGACAGGCCACACTCCGTGGTACTTGATTATCGACGATGGCACGCAAAGATCAGCTTACCGGCAAGGGGCCGATGTCCGGCAACCACGTCTCGCACGCTCACAACAAGGTGCGGCGGCGGTTCAACGTAAACCTTCAGAAGAAGCGTTTCTACATCCCTGAAGAAGACCGCTGGGTCACGCTTCGGGTATCCACGCAGACGCTGAAAACCATCAACAAGAAGGGAATCAGCGCCGTGCTCAAAGACGCGCGCGCCAACGGCGTCAGCATCTGACACCCTCCCTCTCGACCTGAACCCCCATCCCGATGGCTAAAGGCAAGGACGTACGCATCCAGGTAATCCTCGAATGCACAGAGGCTCCCGGCACGTCGCGCTATTCGACGACGAAGAACCGCCGGAACACCACCGAGCGGATGGAACTCAAGAAGTACAACCCCAAGCTTCGCAAGCACACCCTCCACCGCGAAATCAAGTAACTAGATCGTAAGGCGTAATTCGTAAGGTTCAGCAAGCGCACGCTACTACACGAGTATTACGCACTACGGATTACGCTTTAATCCAACTACCATGGCAAAGAAAGTCTCGAAGAACCAGCGCACCAGCCGCGGTGCGGATACCGGTGTCAAGCAAATGGCCAGGGTGATTATTGCGGCCAAGAAGGGAAACGGCCACTTCGAGTTCCGTACCAAAATGGTGGAAGTTGGCCAGGTGCAGGACGAACTGAAGGCTGCAAAGGCCAGCTAGTTGCGTTCAGTACGCCTCAAGTTTTGTGAGGCGGTTTCGCTGAAGCCGGGTTGCCTCCATTTTCTAGCGGTCGCCTCCGGAAAGGGCCAGCCAGTACGCAAAGCGCTCGTCCGATGGGAAGAAAAGCCACGCGAACGCGAAAAACGGAACCACAAAGGCAAGGTTCAGAAAGTCACCTGTGAGGAGGGTGGCGATGGCGGCAAACAGCGCGGATCCTTCCACTACGGCAATCGACAAAATACAACGCGTACGAACGAACACCATGGCTTCAGCATGGCTGCCCACGGAAGAAAGAGCAACGTCCAGTTTCTTCTGGATCGAGAATCCGACCAGGATAGAAGCGACATTCAACGCAGCGTTGATGGTGAAGATGAGACCGCCCTCTGCCATCGTTCCACCAATCCCGGATCGAACGAGAAACATCATCACGGCACTGACTATGAAGACGCCCGATGCGATAGCCAGCCAGATGATGCGCAGGGTGCGTTTGTCTGCTGCAAGCTGTTCGGGTGATGGATTCTCCATGGTTCGAAGATAGCGCGGAGCGCTGTGGCGTGATCCTTGCGGCGGTATATTGCACACCTTCGGGGCGTGGCGCAGCTCGGTAGCGCGTCCCGCAGCATTGCGGGAAGGTCATCTCAAGTTCCAGTTCTTGACGTTCTCATTCGGGGCGTGGCGCAGCTCGGTAGCGCGACTGCTTTGGGAGCAGTAGGTCGTCGGTTCAAATCCGGCCGCCCCGACCAGATCACCCGGTTCTGCGCTCGTAGCTCAGCTGGATAGAGCGGCGGTCTTCTAAACCGCAGGTCGCAGGTTCGAGTCCTGCCGGGCGCGCGGTTCTCCCGTCCGGCATTGAGTTGGTCCGGCCTCGCTGACGCCTCCGCCTCGAAAGCTTCGCTTTCGACCTGCCGGGCGCGCAAATGAACGACCGGACGAACTCAGGACACG
>JADFLK010000187.1 GCA_022564455.1 Bacteroidota bacterium | reverse complement strand
ACTGCAGATGCGCGAAACCAACCGCGGAGTAGCCGCGGACGAGTACGCCGTACTCGCCAGGAGTGTCGCAATCGCGGGCACCGAGCGAGCCATGCAACACCTCGCAAGCTCGTTCACCGACGAATCATTTGAAGGTACCTTCGACCAAGGTACCTATGACGTCGACGTGACCGTCTCCGGGTCGACCGCGACGATTATCTCCGAGGGCTCGGTTACTGGCTCGGACAACCGCCATGTGACGAGAACCGTTAGAGTAGTCGTTCAGCCGGTCACTTCGGCCGTTCCTCCTGGGTTTGAATATGGTCTATTGGTTGGTGGCGATCTTGGAATAGGTGGCTCAGGCAACATTCTGTCGATCGGCGTTACGGACTCCACGGCAGCCACACTAAACGCGAGCGTGCACACGAACTCCGACCTTGACGTCAGTGGCTCGAGTGCAAACGTATCAGGCTTCGGGTCGTACTCTGGCTTAATCGATGCTCCGCATGCCGATGCGGTGTTTAATCCCAACTACAATCCGGATGGCGATCCGGTAATTCACTACTCAGAACCAGTGGACATCCCCCTGCTCGATCCACTTCAATTGGCCAATGAATTCGGAATAGACGTGAACGTGAGCACGGACATGCCTGGTTCGTGGGACCCATCCGGCAAGTGGAACTGCGATCTATCCGGTACGCTTCCGGGCGGGAGTGCGGCCGACCCGCGCGTAATTTACTGCCCAGGTAGTATGCGTCTGGAAAGCCTCCTTGTCGAAGGCTACGCCATATTCATTGGCGAAGCTGAGACTATGATTAAAGGCATCGTTCACTCGGACGTATCGACGTACCCGGATGGAGAGACGAGCAGTCTCGCTATTTACTCCGTCGGCGATATACTCATGAGCGGCTCTGATGAGGTCTGGGCTCAGCTGTTTACGAACGGTATCCTTAAATTTCACGGCGAAGTAGTAATCTACGGAAGTCTCATTACTAGCGGCTCCCTTGATCTTCGCGGTGGCGCCACGATCCACTATCGCCCCACGGCCGAAGTGCTTGTCCCGCGTCGAGAACTTATGGCAGGATTCCGCATGGTCGCTTATTCTGAGGAGTAATGAAATACGGCTGAAGTGTCCTTCGGGGCCGTTGGTGATTGTGGTTGCTCCGGGCAATCATACGCAGGATGAGTAGTGCCTAACTGCGTTCGTACCCCCGTGGAGGGTGCTGTGGCGATCACCAACGGCCTGAAGGCATTCGTAGAGGAACTGAAAATGCAGGGCAGCCGCGTGAGCGCGTTCACGGATCCAAACCCGGCAGAAATCGAACGAGCCCATGCGCTGGGTAAGGACCGGGTGGAACTCTACACCGGCCCCTATGCAGATGCGTTCGCAAAGGGCCAAGCCGACTCCGTGCTACCTGCATACGTGGCTGCAGCCAAAGCTGCACGGAACCTCCGGCCACGCGTTGCGCCGTCACCTCTTCGCAGCGGGTGATGACCTCGCGGGGCGCGACGAGCGTGGAACCGTAGACGGGCAGAACAGCGTTGAAGGGCACTATCGGCCGGGATTACTCCCCTGGATTGCATGCTCTGCGTGACGTAAAACGCACATCGTTTGAGCGCCGAGACTCGGACACCGATGTTTGTTACAGGATTGATAGCCCGCGCGAGTGCGGGGCCCCCATCGATTGTCTACCACCTCCCCATCCCATGCGTATCCCACTCACCGTCCTGCTCCTCGCGTTCGTCGTCGCCTTCACAGGCTGTGACAACGCTGACACCGGCACGGCTTCCCTCCGCGTCGTCCTCACCGACGCCCCCGGCGAGTTCCTCAGCGCCGTGGTCACGGTGGATCAGGTTTACCTCCAGAGCGAGGACGGTGACGACGACCCCGAAGGCAGTCGCATTATCCTCCGCGACGACCCCGTGACCGTAGACCTCCTCACGCTCCAGAACGAAGTCCTTGACCTAGTGGACGGCGAGAGCGTCCCGGCGGGCCGGTACCACCAGCTTCGCCTGGTCATCAGTGGCGGCTATATCGAGGTTGAAGATGACGACGGCGGTTCCACCATTTACGCCTCGTCCGATGATTACGCCGCCGAGCAGGGCGTCGTGGCAGAGGGGCAGCTTCAGATGCCGTCCTATGCCTCCAGCGGCCTGAAGATCACGCTCCCGAACGAGCTGGCCGAGATCGAAGGCGACCAGAACATCGTGCTCCTCGACTTCGATGTGACCGAGTCGTATGGCCGACAGGCAGGCAACAGTGGGATGTGGGTGATGCACCCCGTAGTCCATGCCAGCGACCTCGCGTTCACTGGCGGGGTCAGCGTATCGCTCGTCCTCGACGACGACGTGACGCTCCCCGAGGGCGTCACCCTCGCCGACTTCTTTGCTGAGCTCGACAAGGGTGGTGACGTGCTTTCCATCGCCTTCGCCGACCTCGACGAGGACGACATCTACACGGTAGACTTTCTATACCTCGCGCCGGGCCTCTACCCCTTGGGCATCGCGGCCCCAGAAGGCCTGACGATCACGACGGATGTGGAACTGCCGATCGACGTGTCGGCCCTGAGCGGAACGGTGGAAGACGTCGCAATCGTCATCACGTCGGTCGTCGAAGCCTAAGACCAGCTCGGCTCTTTGCAATTCGAAGCCCTGGCGTGGCTACGACAAGGCCTGAGAACTATCGCGACGGAAGACGCCTTACTATTGCGCCGCGGCCTGATTTTCCATCGTCCCGTTCGCGAACACGATCCATGCTGAAAATGTTGCCGGGCGCGTTCTGCTTGTGCAGGGCATCGGCCAATCCACGCGGGCATTCTTGAGGAGGATGGAGAGGAAGAGCCCGGCGGGGCCTCCACCGATGATGACGATGTTCAACGTGTGCTTCTCAGTGTAGAAGAGTGGGTGCGCGGGATGTTACGAACGGAGTCGATACGCGCGGTGACTCAGAATAGAACGGAACCCATTACGTCTGATTAAGTACCTTCAAACCATTTTGAAGGATGTTTTCTACGATGGCAGAGCCTCGCTCCAGAACACAGACAAAGCGTACACTTGAACCCGTAGTGAGGGTTAGTAAGAGTTTTGAGGATGCTGCTGCCTGGGACATTGCCCAACACGTGGGCATGACGCCGCGAGAGCGAATGGCGGCGGCGCGGGTGCTAAAGGACAGAGCTTTCCCCACTGATTCACCGGACGTGCGGGCATGCCACAGGATACCGTAGATGCATCGGCCTTCTCGCCCGACGTAATCGAGTTCTTGTCACTTCTCGAACATCACGGTGTTCGTTACCTGATTGTAGGTGGTGAAGCCGTGATCTACTACGGCTACACCAGACTAACTGGAGACGTTGACTTCTTCTATGATCGTGAACCTCGGAATGCAGACCGGCTTTTCTCTGCGCTGAGCGAGTTCTGGGGAGGTACTGTGCCGGGCATCAGCAACGCAGAAGAACTGCTGCCCGAAGATGTCATCGTACAGTTCGGCCGGCCACCCAACAGGATCGATCTGCTGAGTCGAATAGACGGCGTCTCGTTCGAGGATGCCTGGACATCCAGAAAGGAAGTGAAAATAGATGGCGTTAAAAGAGTAATCTCGGCGCTCTTCATCGGGATGGACTCTCTTATCGACAATAAGCGGGCCGTCGGCAGGCCGAAGGACCTGGAGGATCTGGCCTATCTGGAAAAGGCACAACGGAACCGGTGAGAACCTTCCTGCTCACGCGTATGCGAATCGGCGACCGACTAAGCTGCGACCCGGCCATTTGCGCAAACCGCGTGGGTTAAGCTATCGGTTGCTTCAGCACTCTCTAGCCAATTCATTCCGGCACCTCATGCCCAAGCGCCTTCAGCACCTCCTTGTCGAGTGCCCACAGGATATCCTCCTGCGGTGAATAGCGGCCACGCTCGAAGCGACGTGAGGTGAGCCCGAGTTGCATCTGCTCGCATACGTGCCAGTCCTGCCGGTTCGTCATGTCCCAGAACTCGACGGCAGACTGAAACCGTTTCATGAGTTCCGGCTCGCCGATCACATCCGGGTGGAGGAGGAAGAAACAATCGTTTTGGATTTGGTTGACCCCCAAGGTGCGAATGCGATGGTAGAGCACAAAATCGGGGTGGGGTGAGAGCAGGAGATTGGGGAAAACCGAGTAGTAGTGGACCCGTTGCAGATCGTCGCCCGACACGTTACAAACGGGGGGTGCGGCAGCCTTCCCATCCATCGTCATGCTGCCGCCCGGCTCGCTCATCTCCATGTAGCCTCCAATCACGGCGCCGTCAAAACAGTCGTGGACCGCGCCCCGGAAGGGCGTCCATTGGGAAAGCAAGGGATGCACACCTGGGCAGTGGTAGCATTCCTGATAGTTCTGCAGGATGAGCTTCCAGTTGCAGCTGAGCGTATAGCTGAGTTGGTGGGCAATCCGAAGCTCAGGGAGCTTCCAGTCTTCAAACTTCCCGAATAACGCGCCCATTTCATCCTCAAAGGGCGCCGGCTCCTCGGCAAGGTTGATGAACACAAATCCACCCCACAGACCCACGTGGGCCGAGAACAAAGGGTTGTCTGTTTTCTGGAACCCCGGCGCATCCTTCATCAGAGGAGCGGCCTTGAGATGCCCGTCTAGCTTGTATTGCCATGCGTGATACGGGCACTGAATAAAGCCGGAGGCAAACTGTCCCTTCTCCTCCATGCATATCCGCGTCCCGCGATGCCGGCAGACGTTGAAGTGCGCGTGGATCTGCCCTTGCTCATCGCGTACCACAATGATGCTCTCTTCCCCCACAGGAACGGTGAGATAATCGCCCGGCTCGGGGACTTCTTCCTCTCGGCAAGCGAGAATCCAGCGCTGGTAGAAAATTTTCTCCAGCTCCTCCTGATAAATCGCCTCGGATTGATAGTATTCGCGAGGCAGGCCAAACATGACTTCTGAGACGTCATAGTCGACGCCCCGCTTTTTGAAGCGCTGTTGTGTGTCCTGCATCTCGTGCAACCTCGGTGCGTGCTCGTCGGACTCGGTTGAAAAGATAGACCACCGCCACGATTTCAGACGTATTGTCTTGCTCTCACCCGCGATGCTCTGAATGTCCTACACCCGCTGCCTCCGTGGCCTCGCCTCCGGCATCGAATACGCCGCTGATCAACTTATGAACCTCGACCCGGCCGATGGGCGTCCGGTGGAGATGGTTCTGGATGTGGAGCGTCTGATGACAGAACTGCCGGATCTTGGCTGGTACCGCCCCGACCGGAACGATATGTGGCGATTCGGTGCACTGCTGCCGTTGGATATCGAGGATCCTGATG
>JADFLK010000186.1 GCA_022564455.1 Bacteroidota bacterium | reverse complement strand
GACGCACGCAGCGAGCACAGCACCACCGTCTCCGCTCCCTCTCGCAAGAACAGCGCAACGCCTTTCGAGAGCGTATGCGTACCCTCAACGAGGAACAGCGTGCGTTTGGAGAGCAAATGCGCGAGCGCCGCCGGGCGATCTTGAACGAGTTCGCTCCGCCTCAGCAGTCTGACGACCAGTAATACCTTTGTCCCCCGAAAGAGCGATGCGATTGATCGTATCGCTCTTTTCGTTTCTGGATATTTTACCCTGTAACGGCCACCTCGTCGACCACGCCTACGATGGTGGCATCCGAGGCCGTAAGCTCCTGCGGCGGGCAGAACGGGATGGCGGCCTCTGCGCTGGTCACGTACATCACGTGATCGCCCGGCCCGGCGTCGCACGTATCGAGAGAGGCTATCGGGCGGCCCACAGGTTTCCCATCAGCGAACAGCGGCTGCACAAGCAGCATCCGCTTGCCCTCTATCGAGGGATCCTTCTGCGTGGCCCAAATGCTCCCGATGACGCGGCCCAGGTTCATGGTTTCTAGCGCGTAGTTCGTATTGCGTAAGGTTGTTGCGTAGCACTTTTTACGTAATACGCAACACGTAATAAGTCAGCCCTGATTTCCCGTTTCTATAGGCACGGCGTCCTCCTTCACATCCAGCCGATCCACAATGGCCATGATCACCGCGTCCACCGGCTTGTCCTTCGTCAACTGCGTCTGGCGGCCGGAGGAGCCCAGGGCGACAAGCACGGTCTCCCCTTCTCCGGCACCCACGCTGTCCACCGCCACGACGAAGTTTTCCTGCGGCTCACCGGCCAGGTCCACCTCGCACACGATGAGAAACTTCATCCCTACGAGTTGCTCGTCCTTGCGCGTGGCCCAGACAGTACCGATAACTTTGCCAAGAAGCATGTTCTGAAGTGTGAGCGTTGAAGGATGAGGGCTGAAGGATACGGAGGCATTCGTTGTGATGTGCGCTTACTCCGTATCCGCATCCACCAGCGCAATCGTGCAGCGCGAGATGCAAACCAGCCGCTGATCCTCGTCTTCAATGCGGACTTCCCATACTTGGGTCGTCCGCCCCTTGTGCAGGGGCGTTCCGGTCGCCCGGAGCATCCCTTCTTTTTTGGGCCGAATGTGGTTGGCGTTGATTTCCAGCCCAAAAGCGATCTTCTCAGGCGGAGACGAAATGTGCGCACCCACCGAGGCCACCGACTCCGCCAATACCACGCTCGCCCCCCCGTGAAGATATCCGTGTGGCTGATGCACGCGCGGCGTTACAGGCATGGTTGCCACAATGCGATCCGCCCCGATCTCCTCGTACTCGATACCGAGGAGCCGGTCGAGTGATTCTCGGTCGAAAAAGTCTTCCGGTATGCCGGTCATGCGGTAAGCGCTTGGTGGTGAGCGGAAGGTACAATGCATCCCGCGTGATCGTCGTGTGACAACGCTGCACTGTTTTGCGCGTTGCAGACCGTCTCTCTTCAACCTGATTGCTTCATGTGGGATGCCCTTCGCGAATGGTTCCTCAGCCTTGGTGCACAGTACGGCGTAAACCCGCTCGTTTTCGGCGCTATCTACGTCGGGGCGATTCCGTTCTTCACGGTCAGCCTCGGCTGGACGATCCGCAATCTGCGCCGGAAACAACCTGCCACGCTTCCGGCATTCCTGACCGGCTTTTTCTTCATCTCAGCCTACCTCTACCTGCTCGTCGCCGGGCGAGGCATTCCGTGGTGGGTTTACGGGATGATTGTCGTACTCATCGTTTTCGGGGCGGTCTCTACCGTACGAAAAGTGCGCAGAAAGCTGAACGAGTCATCGGCGGGTGAATCTCAACCGCATGACGTGCCTGGTCCATAATAGGCGGCCAAGCGTATCGCTGCCTTCATCTCCGTATGCAGCCGCGTCGGGCGCATCGCCCACACCATCGCAATCGAGCACAATGGAGACAAAGGCCTTGGGGTGAGGTGCAGACCGGCACAAGAAATCACCCGCACCTTATTCAACAATCACGCAGTCTTCCTTCCGCTCGTAGGCTTCGCGGAGCGCCGTCTCGGCATCGGCGCGAAACGCCTCGGGCGTGCGGTGCCGCGCACGCAGGAGCGCCACGCCAATTTGCACGTCCGGGCCGCTGTGCTCCACACGCTCCACCCAGGCTTCCACGAAAGCCGGACCTGCTTTGCAAAACACCCCAACAACAAGCTCGCCAAACGGCTCCACTCGGGAACTCCCGGCCACACCCTGCAACCGCTTCAGAAGCCTCTGCTCTGCTTCCGCGATGGCGCGCGATCCCTTGGCGGCAACCTCCACGGCATCGCGGGGCACAACGAGAGCCAGGGCCAAGGGCTCTTGAACCTGCCGGGCTGCTGCCATCTCCTCGGCAATGATTTCATTGCGCGGGCGAAGCGTACCATTGCGGCCATCGGGAGGGTCGAAGGTCGGCATCTTAATGTCCGGCGCGGGCTCTTCAGCCGCTGCCTCGACATCGAATACGAAGTTGTGCGCCTGCCCCACGCCCTCTGTAACGCTTCCCACAGCGCTCTCTAAAGTGCTTTTAGCAGAGCTTTCCGCCTCAACAGGTGTTGGAATTACATCCGAAACGTCTTCCGGGTGATCAGCCAGCGTACCGACGATGGGCTCTTCCAACGTTGACGGTGTGTGCTCCGGATCAGCTTTAGCCTGGACATCCTCGATGTGTTTTTCAAGGGCAGCTTTGGGAAGAAGTTTGGCGAGCATATCCGCGTAGCCCCCGAAGCGATCAAGGCTTTGCCTGGAGAACTTCTCTGCGCCCGGCTCTACATCCGCAACGAGCAGCACCCGCTCGCGCAGGCCATGAACAGCAATGGCTACGGCGTGCCCAACCGAGATCATCGGGTTGGCGTGGTAGCGGAGCGCGCTGAAGGCACCCGGTTCGAGGATGGAAATGGATGTGTCATCAGGGACGAGATTCAGCACGTTGCCGCCCGCCGGAAACAGGCTGATCTGACGGGTGACGCGCTCGCTAACGAGGGCATCCACACTGTACGAAGAAGTCTGTTCGTCGAAACGCAGCAGGGCCACACTCTGCGCGTGCATGGCAGCCCAAAGCGACTCCAATAGAAATGCCACGGCGTCAGGGCTGGCCTCCGGATCTGACGGTGGCCACAACGGGGAGCCGTGATCGAGGTACGTGCCCGGATGACGGCCAACCGCAACTCGTTCCGCATTGCCGACCGGCGCTACTGCGCGTTTAGGTGAAAACCTTGGAACGCCCCCTGCGCCTTCTACACGGCGGTCTTCCTCCACAAGGTCATCGACGATGCCGGCGGCGTGCTGATCGAGCTTGGGCGGTTCAGACCGGAACGGAAGGTGGACCAGGTCATCTTCCGGGTCGTCGCGCCTCGGCACAGGCGAGACAGGCTGTTCCTCTATTTGGCGCACCGCCACGATACCCAGCGTTTTCATCTCCTCCTCCGGCGTCATCTGGTACGACTCTGTCCTCTTTGCCTCGGAGGAAATCTTCCTGCGGCGCCTCCATCCGTACAGCGCAAGTCCGAGCAATAGAACTGCTAGCGCCAGCAGGCCGGCGATTAGCCAGGGAATATCGAAGATCGGAAGATCTTCCATCCAGGTTAGGTATGCTGGGTGAGATGCAGGAGCCTGCAACTGCGTGATGGGCGCGTGATGCATCGCTCCGGCGCAATAGCGCAATCTATCGGCGAACGAGAGGCAAAAACAACTTTTCTGACGAATCCTGACGGTTGGCAGCACGACGGCTCACGTCTACCTTCGGACTTTAGCACCCAAAATCCGCCTACCGAAAGCCCACCCCATTGTGGATACGTACTACAAGCCCGAACACCTCCCCCGGTTTGGGGAGATCGCCGAAGGCAGCCAACCCCTGGCCGATGCGTTTTTCAGTTACTACGGGAAGGTTTTTGAGGATGGCGCCTTGACCGCTCGCGAAAAATCGTTGATCGGCCTGGCCGTTTCGCACGCCATTCAGTGTCCGTACTGCATCGACTCGTATACCTCGGACGCCCTCTCAAAAGGGGCTGACCTCGAACAAATGACGGAGGCCGTCCACGTGGCATGCGCCGTGCGTGGGGGCGCCTCGCTGGTACACGGCATCCAGATGATGGACCACGCGAAAGCACAGTTGATGTGATGCTAGTGCGTAGAGCGTATACCCAAGTCTACTACGCAAGACGAAAAAACGAAATACGTAATGACCGAACTCCCCGTCATCACTGTCCCCGACGGCCCTCGGCCCACCACGAGCCTGCACGCACGGCACGTGCCCCTTGTGGAACCGGGCGTTCAGCTTCGCACGCTAGATGATGTGGAGATCGGCGGAGGGCCAACGGGCACGGGGATGTTTGAAACCGATCTGGCTGCGTCGGGATGGGCAGGAGGATTGGCTCCGGCGACGCTGGAGATCTTCCAGATCAACGTGGGCAAGCTGTGCAACATGACGTGCCGCCACTGCCACGTGGATGCCGGGCCGGATCGGGTGGAGGAGAACATGGACCGCGAGACGGTGGAGGCCTGCCTCCGTGCCATCGATCGGAGTGGCGCACACACGGTCGATTTGACGGGCGGGGCGCCGGAGCTCAACCCTCATTTCGCGTATCTCGTTGACGAATGCGTAGCGCGCGGCCTCCATGTCATCGACCGGTGCAACCTGACGATCCTCGTGACCAACCGCTACAGCCATCTACCCGAGTGGCTGGCCGAACGCGGTGTGGAGGTAGCCTGCTCACTCCCGCACTACCGCAAAATGGGCACGGACGCCCAGCGCGGAGACGGAACGTACGATAAATCGATAACCGCCTTAAAACACCTCAACGAGGTGGGCTACGGGCAGGGAGACCCGAACAAAATCCTGACGCTCGTCACCAATCCGGTAGGCGCCTTCCTTGCGGGCAATCAGGCGTCGCTGGAGGGCGAGTGGAAACGCGAACTCTACCGCAACCACGGCATCACCTTCGACCGTCTATTCGCCATCAACAATATGCCCATCTCGCGCTATCTGGAGTGGCTGCTAGAAAAAGGGCAAGTGGAGGCCTACATGGAGCGGCTCGTCAACGCCTTCAACCCGGCCACGATTGACGGGTTGATGTGCCGCAACACCATCTCCGTAAGCTGGGACGGCCGCCTGTTCGACTGCGACTTCAACCAGATGCTCGACATCGAAGCAGACGTTCCTGGCTTGGACCGTCCGCACGTCCGCGATTTCGACCTCGCCGCATGGCAAGCTCGTCGCATAGAAACCGCCCGTCACTGCTACGGATGCACGGCGGGCGCGGGGTCGTCGTGTGG
>JADFLK010000185.1 GCA_022564455.1 Bacteroidota bacterium | reverse complement strand
CGGTCCATTTCCAGGCGCCTCCACATCGTGTAGCGCAGAAGTGGCGTCCCGCGTAACGGCCGACAATTCATCCGTAATCGCCTGCAAAACGGTGAGGCGGCCGAACAGATCGCGGTGATAAAACGGGAGCTCCCAAAGTTGCGCAAAGTGACGTACCTCGATGGGCAGCATCTCAGTCTGCGCCGCGGCCATCTGAGTCGGGATCAGTTCCTCACCTCACCTCACCTCACCTCACCTCCGCCATCAGCGCCAGTGTGTGGCCGTCCGGGTCGGTGAGGAAGGCCATCCAGAGATCGTGGTCCTCCATTTTCGCGATGAAGTGGGGTGGTCGAATGAATTCGACGTTCTTTGCTTTGAGCATCGCGTGCGCGGCATCCAGGTCGTCCACGCGGTAGTACAGGATGGAGGCATGGAGCGGACCTTCGGGCTGCTCGCTGAACATTAGTCGCACACCGCCGCCGTCGAAGAACGCCATCCCGGGAACTTCGAAGAGCAAGGGGAGGCCAAGCACGTCGCGGTAGAACGCCAGAGTACGGTCGAGGTCGCGGACAGGTACGGCCACTTGCCCGAGGCCATCGAGGTTAAATGTGGATGCGCTCACGGTTCTTGGATCAAGGCAAGTGAAGACGCTATGGCTGACGCGAGAAAGGCGTCGGTCAGAGCAGCCGCATCAAGATGAGCGAAGGCCGATCCCGGAAGCACGGCTCCCGTCCATTCTTCGGTGTGCCAGTGGCCTCCGGACGGAAGAGGAGGGAGGTCGGCATCTTCTGGCGAGGGCCAGTGCGTCACGTACCAGTACGGCTCGGCGTACGCGTTGTCGCCCAGACTCAGACCAACACCTACTGATGGATCTTTCGACTGATCGGCATCCGGGGAAAGAAAGATCACGCGCGCAATGTCGAAGTGATGCGGCCAGCAGGTTACCGGCGTGGTATGTGTATAGACTTCTCCAAGCGGCTGCAGGCGTCTGTCCGCGAAATCGAACCAGGCGGATACCGTCTCAAATGCAGCCTTCTCTTCAAGCGAAAAGGAAGCGCCGGTTACGACAGGATGGGTAGGGAGTTCGTGGTCGGGGCGGACGAGTGGCTTGCCCATCGTATCGGAGTTCATCGCCATCAGTATTCCCTCCAGCCACGCGTAGCCGTCTTCCAGCGTCTTTCCGCTCAGAGGACAAGCGTGTTCGGACTCGGCTCCGTCGAACACGACCAGCGTACAATCGGCAAGTCGCAGCCCGACGCGAACGCCATCGGTTTCTGCACCGATCAGCGCTTGATGATTGCGATTCCACGTCAGGCTCGTATGGCTCCAGTCTGGGCGTGGTGCTACAAACGTGTATCCGAACGATGCCGCAATCTGCGCCGCGTGGTGGAGCTGGAGGCGGGCGTCTGTCAGAGCGGTTGGTGGAGGAGATTCGAGCTTAGTCATGGCTGAAAATAGACCGGGCAGCCGTACACTCCTCACTCAGTCCCGAAAAACCTGGCGCCAATCTGCTGGGGCTGATCATCTCTAGTCCACTTCGGTGACAGGTGCCTTGTCATCCAGATCCCGAATCAGGAAAACAAGGAGTCCAACTGCTAATGCCAAGGCTGCAATCCCGGCCAGCGGTTTCCCGAACAGCAGCCATCCCATCCCAAACAACGCGGAGTAGACCAGCACGCAGCCGCACACCCAGCGGAGGGCCAACTGGCCTAGGCCACTGTCGGGTATGAACGTTGGATGGCAGCGGGCCACGCGCGTCCAGCCCGGGCCGCCGGGGCGGATCTTTTTGTAGAAGGCGTCCAGAGTGTCGGGATCAGTGGGGCGGGTCAGGAAGGTCACGATGAGCCACGCCACGGTGGTGATGGCGACGATGCCGAACAGGTTGATGGGGAAGTCGGCGGTGAGGAACGGCACGTTGATGCCGACGAGTTGGAGGGCGACGAGGCCCAGCGGAACCATCGTGGCCGTGAGTTCGCTCCAGGCGTTGATGCGCCACCAGTACCAGCGGAGAATCAGAACGACGCCCAGCCCCGCCGAGGCGCTCAGGATCAGCCCCCACGCGCCCGAGACGGAATGGAGTTGCGTGGCCACGAAAAAGCCGAAGACGGCCAGTCCGAAGGTGATCAGGCGGGAAATGAACACGTAGTGCCGTTCGTCGCGGTCTCTGGCTACGAAGCGCCGGTAGCCGTCGTTGACGAGATAGCTGGCGCCCCAGTTGAGCTGCGTAGAGATGGTGCTCATGAAGGCCGCGAGGAAGGCGGCGAAGAGCAGGCCGAGGATGCCAGGCGGAAGCGTCTCGCGCATCACCAGCACGTAGCCTTCACGGCTTACTTCGAGGTCGGGGTAGAGCACGAGCGCCACGAGCGCTACGATGATCCACGGCCACGGGCGGACGCAGTAGTGGGCTACGGTGAACCAGAGCGTTGCCAGCACGGAATCCTTTTCGCTCCGCGACGCGAGCATCCGCTGGGCCACGTAGCCGCCGCCGCCCGGCTCGGAGCCCGGATACCAGCTTGAGTACCACTGAAGTCCGAAGAAGGCAGCGAACGCAGGCGCTGAAATCACCAGCATACCTATTCCTTCAGCAGCCTCAGCGCTGAAAAAAGGTAGATCCCGAATTACGGGGATGTTCTGAAGAAACGTGGGTGTCTCAACCGTAGGGAAGAATTGGAAGGTCTCCGTCGGGAGCTTATCGACGAGGCCCGAGAGGCCGCCGATCTCCGGCAGATCGAGCGCAAAGAACGCCAGTGCGATGGAGCCGACCATCGCGATGCAGAACTGGAAGACGTCGGTTACCGCAATGCCGATCAGGCCGGCCATGAGGGAGTAGACGGCGACGAGCAGCATCAACAGGCCCACGGCGGCCATCGGCGCGCCGAGCTGGAGGCCGAGCAGGCTGAAGCTCTCGTGCCCAAAGAGCGTCATGCCAGGGAAGAGGACGCTCAGAACCGTTTCCATTGCCAGCACCACCCACCCGATGATGATGGCGTTCATAAACAGCCCGAAGTAGACGGCCTTGATTCCACGAAGCGACGCCGCAGCCGGGCCGCTGTACCGCATCTCCACGAACTCCACATCGGTCAGCACGCCGCTTCGCCGCCACAATTTGGCGAAAAAGAACACCGTCAGGATGCCGCCGAGGGCCAGATTCCACCACAGCCAGTTTCCGGAGATGCCGTTTGATGCGACCAACTCGGTGACGGCCAGCGGTGTATCGGCCGCGAACGTGGTGGCCACCATGCTCGTGCCCGCCAGCCACCACGGCATCGACCGCCCGGAGGCGAAAAACTCGGTCGTGTTCTTCGAGGCGCGGCGCGCATACCACCCAGCAATAGAGAGGCTGACGACGAGGTAGGCGATGACGAGGCCCCAGTCGAGTCCGGTCATGCGGGATTACGTGATTACGTGAGGAGCGTGATTACGTGAGCCAGGGACTGTTCACAGTAAGCGTGTTGAGATTGGTTCGAGGACCCCGCAGTACTGCGGGAGGTCGATTCAAGGCGCGCGAGGAAATCGGGGTCAGAGGCCCGGGCAGAGCCTGCCCCGGGCTCGATCCGGGGATTGCAACGCTGGAACGATCCGGGATGGCCCAAACTACCCCTCGTGATTTACTTTGAACAGGCCTAGTGATTGGTGTTGATCAATCAGATGCCGGACGGATATTACGTAATCACGTAATCACGTAATCAAAAAAAGGAGGCCCGCCGAAATGGCGAGCCTCGCAAACTGAAAGGTGGTGAAAGATGTGCCAGATCAGATCTGGAAGACTACAAAAACGCCAAGTCCGACGAGTATTGCTACGGCGGCCATGACTGGGATAAGTCGGTGCATGGTGAGAGCAGGTTGGGACAAGTAGGGCGAGGATCCCAGAGGAACCATCCGGGGGAACAGTTCTGAAGTGAAAGTAAAGGTCCGGCCTATTAAATGCAACCTGTTCTGGCAAGAGGCATGTTCGACTTCATGCATCACGTGAACCTGCGGATTAGATTCTGTCGCCGATACTTCTTCTTCGTTCCAATCCGCTCTCCCGTATATGCGCCAATCCCGAACCTTCATCCCACTGTTATTCCTGTGCCTGACGCTTGCCACAGCGTGCCGCGCCGACCCGCCGCCGTCCAATCCAGCCGCGGCCGATACGGTTTTGGTTCCGGTGGATGGGCAGCGAGGGATGGTGGTCGCAGGCCAGGAGGATGCTGTGCGAATCGGTATAAGGGTGTTGATGGACGGTGGAAACGCTGTGGATGCAGCCGTGGCTGTGGGCTTTGCAATGGCCGTAACTCTACCGAATGCAGGGAATGTGGGCGGCGGTGGATTCATGTTGATAAGATTCGCGGACGGCTCTACCACGAGTCTTGACTTCCGCGAGCGAGCGCCCGCTGCTGCGACGCGAACCATGTTTATTGACACGCTCACCGATCAGGTACGGCCCGACTTAAGCACGCGCGGACTTCTGGGTGTGGGCGTACCGGGGACGGTTGCAGGATTACTCAAAGCTCATGAGCAACATGGCAGTCTACCGCTGGCTCGGTTGATCGAGCCCGCCATTGAACTTGCCGCCGAGGGCTACTTTCTCTCTCGTCGGCAGGCTCGGTTGCTCAACCGATATCAGCCCGGGTTCTCCGATTTTGAGAGCACGATGAGGTACTTCTCAAAGCCGGGCGGGGCGAGTTATGTAGGAGGTGAGCGGTTCGTTCAGCGGGATCTGGCGGATGTGCTCCGCCGCGTCCGCGACCACGGCTTCGATGGATTCTACCGAGGGCGAACGGCGGACCTCATCGTCGCTGAGATGGAGCGGGGAGGAGGTCTCATCACGTACGAAGACCTCGCGGCGTACGAACCGGTAGAGCGCGAGCCCGTGTTTGGATCGTACCACAACCACCGGGTCATTTCGATGGCCCCGCCGTCGTCGGGGGGCGTGTCCCTTATTCAGATGCTACAAGCCGTGGAGCCGTTTTCGCTTCGCGAAATGGGCCGGCACAGTGCGGCATGCATTCACCTGATGGGCGAGGCCATGCGTCGCACCTACGCCGACCGCAGCCATTGGATGGGCGATCCGGCCTACGCCGACGTACCCACAGAGGCCCTGATGGATTCCGATTACGTGGCCGGCCGAATGGCGACGTTCAACGCCGAACGTGCCTCGACAAGTGAGGAAGTAGGGCACGGAACCCCGCCGGACCTTCCCCACGAGAGCTCCGAAACCACGCACTATTCCATTGTCGATGAGGCCGGAAACGCCGTGGCCGTTACCTACACCATCAACGATTTGTACGGCTCAAAACGCGTCGTGGAGGGTGCGGGGTTCTTCC
>JADFLK010000184.1 GCA_022564455.1 Bacteroidota bacterium | reverse complement strand
CAACGTAGGCTGTTATGAGTTGCTCTGCGCAACGGTTGTGGAACCGGCATCAAAAACTCCTCGCCATTCCGACACCCCCACCCCGCTACGCGGGGAGTCCCCTGAAGGGGGCGGTTTCTAGACCCCTCCCTTTCCAAGGGAGGTGCCGAGCGCAGCGAGGCGGAGGGTTTGCCGCATATCGCGTAAGTGTCACACACGCTGACGGCTCCCCGCAGGACGGGACAGGCAGGCGAGCCGTCCGCAACTCATCACACAGCCGCCACTGCTTTCCCACCTTCCGCCGAGGCCGCGTACATCGCTTCGATGTCGCCGCCGTAGACCTCGTTCACCTTGCGGCGGACGACCTTCATGGTCGGCGTAAGGAGCTTGTTCTCCACGGTCATTGCCTCGGGAAGCAGGTGGAACCGCTTCACCTGGCACCAGTGGTCCACGCCCTTATTGGCCTCGGCCACGATCTCCTCGAACGCGGCGGACACAACCGGGTCGGCAAGGAGCGCCTCGTCGGAGTCGCTTGTTTCAAGATCCTTGCTCTTCGCCCAGTTGCGTAGGGTTTCCATGTTCGGAAAAATGAGCGCCGTCGCGTACTTCTGCGAGTTGCCCACCACTACGGCCTGCTCGACCAGCGGGTCTTCCGTCAGCGTGTTCTCCATAGGCTGGGGAATCACGTACTTACCCGTGGAAAGCTTAAAGAGCGCTTTCTTCCGGTCTGTGATGCGCAGGAAGCCGTCGTCGGTGAACTCACCGATGTCGCCGGTGTGGAACCAGCCGTCCTCGCCCATCACTTCGGCCGTCTTATCGGGTGCGTCGTAATAGCCCAGCATAATGTGAGGACCGCGCGAGATGATCTCCCCGTCTTCTGCAATCGCTACCTCAACACCTGCAATCGGCTGCCCGACGGTGCCTGCCCGGTTGTGTCCCGGCGTGTTCATCGTGATAACCGGGCTCGTCTCCGTGAGGCCGTATCCCTGAAAGACCGGAATACCGAAGGCAAAGAACGTACTGGCAAGGTCGGCGCGCAGCGCGGCCCCGCCGACGGCGCACACCTTCACCCGTGTCAGGCCAAGCTTCTCACGGATCTTGGAGTACACCAGCTTGTCGGCCAGCCCCGAAAGGAGGCCCATACCGCCGTCCGGTTTGCTGAGATCGTACGTCCTCGCCATATCGAGCGCCCAGGTTCCGATCGCCTTTTTAAGGCCCGTGGCCTCGCGAACGCCGAGCAGAACCTTATCGTACACTTTTTCCAGCACCCGAGGTACCGATGCGAAGAACGTAGGCTTGACCACGCCGAGGTGCTCCACGAGATGGTCCGGGTCGGAGTAGTAGATAGAGTGCCCGTGCGCCACCGCGAGGATGGTCAGCACGCGCGCGAACACGTGGGTCATCGGGAGGAATGTCAGCGTGTTTTCTTCCTGGTGTTTGAGGATCTTGAACCCCGTGAGGGCGGCGTACACATTAGACGAGATGTTCTCGTGCGAGAGCATCACGCCCTTTGGCAGGCCGGTGGTGCCGCTGGTGTAGATAAGCGTCGCCAGATCCTTTGCATCCACCTGATCGCGGAGCTGCTGGGGTTCGTCCGGATTGGCGGCCAGGCGTTCGCGGCCCTTTTCACGAAGTGCATCAAGTGTGTGGAGCGCCACTCCGTCGGGGAGAGAGACGCCCGCGCCGTCGCCTTCAGCGAGCACGATAAAACCAACCTCCGTGTCCGAAAGCCACCCGGCCGCGCTCGCCAGCATCTCGTCGTTGGAGATTACCATGGCCTTGCACTTCCCGTGCTTCGTCACGTAGACAAGGTTTTCGGCCGTGTACGTCGTGTACAGCGGCACGTTGATAATGCCGGCAATCATGCAGGCGAAATCGGCCATGGTGAAGTACATGTCGCTGTTCATGAAGAACGCGATGTGGTCGCCGCGATTCAGCCCGAGCGCATGCAGGCCGAGCGCCATCTCGTCCGCTGCCGTTTTGAGTTCGCCGTTGGAGAGCGTCGTCCAGCCACCGCCCTCTTTCGGCTGGTTGAATGCCTTGGGGTTCGGATACTTCTCAACGGCTTCGTCGAGGAGCGAGTGAAGCGTCCGGCCGAGGACTGTTTCACCTGAGTTGGGCGGAGCGGTGTGGATGTCGAGTGCCATGATGGGGAAGAGAGTAAGAGTGGAAGACATCCCTCGGAGAGCCCGAGCGGAGAATGAACAAAATACACGGTGGAAGGGAATTGTGCGATCTGAAGTTGTAGGTCAACTAGGCACGGAACCCATCCAACGCATGGCGGACGGCTGCGTCAATGAAGGTTTCATCGGCAACTTTGACGTCTACGCGCTCGGCAAGGAGGAGCGAGACCAAGCCATGCAACGCCGTCCATAGAACATGGGCGCCCGTGTCCGCGCTTTCCACATCGAAAACACCGGCCTTCACCCCGTCGGCTAAGGCCTGCGCATGGATTTCCAGGTTGAGGCGCGCACGACGGTAGTTCTCGACCGGGTAGCGCTCCATTCGCTGCGGATGGAGCTGGAACATTACCTGATAGTACTCCGGGTTCTCCAGCCCAAAACGGACGTATGCGTGTGCCAGGGCGTTCAGGCGAGCGAGTGGCTCCGCCTCGTCCGAGGCTTCCACCAACCGCTCGTGGAGCCTTTCCATCCCCTCATAAATCAGGGCATGGATGAGGGCATCCTTGTTCTCGAAGTGCAGATAGATGCTCGTAGCACTGCACCCAACTGCCCTAGCGATCTTGCGCATTGAGAGGTTGTCGTAGCCATCCGCGACGAGGAGGTAGCGCGATTCGTCGAGAATGGCGCGGCGAAGGTCTGTACCGTTGGGGCGGCTTTCGGGCATGGGTGACACTCAAAAACAAAATTCGGAAGGAGCAGTGCCTTCCGGACGAACCGCCCAATATATTTCAGGCACACCAACAATGCTTTACGCTGTTCACCTCTTCCATGACCCTCTCCCCAAAACGCTCGCGCGCCTTCGTCATCGCGATGGTCGCCATCATGATCGGCCTGGCCATACTCGCCACCGTTCTCATCACACGCGGAATGAACGACGAACAACTACAAGAGCAGCTACGGCAGTTGGAGGGGACCAGAGGTGGGTAGAGGTCAACCGACACGAGGAACCTGCAATCTTTCCCTCGCTCCGAATTGGAATTGTCACGAGAGTGTGGCGTCAGAAAAGCCCCGGCCTCCTCGAACGGAAACCGGGGCTTCGTTTCCTGCTCTTCGAGCGAGTGATTAACCGAGGCGGCGATTGAGTTCAGCCAACGCCTCCTGATCTAATTCCGGCATCGAGGGAGCCGCACCATCGCCTTCCTCCAAGCCACGGTCGAGGGCCTCAGCCGTAACCTGAAGCGCTTCGAGCTCCTTCTTCGAGCCCACGACGAGGTCGCGGTAGGTACGGAGGCCCGTGCCGCACGGTACGAGGTGCCCGACGATCACATTTTCCTTCAGGCCCTTCAGGTAGTCCGTCTTGGCCGAAATAGCTGCCTCGGTTAGCACCTTGGTCGTTTCCTGGAAGGAAGCCGCCGAAATAAAGGAGTCGGTTCGGAGGGCGGCCTGGGTGATGCCAAGCAACACCGGCTCAGCCACTGCAAGCTCAGCTTCCCGAACCACAGCTTCGGCCTTGTCCTGTCGCTTCAATTCGGAGTTGACCTCACGCAAGCGGCGGCGGTTGACAATCTGGCCGATGGCCATGTCGCTGTCTCCATTGTCGATAACAACAAACTTGTCGTACAGATCGTCGTTCGCATGTTCCAGTTCGAATCGGTCGACAAGGCTGGCTTCCAGGAAGTCTGTATCGCCCGGATCGGCAACGCGCACCTTCTGCATCATCTGGCGTACGATCGTCTCGATGTGCTTGTCGTTGATCGTTACACCCTGAAGACGGTAAACCTCTTGCACCTCGTTCACGAGGTACTCCTGAACGGCAGTGGGGCCCTGGATGGACAGGATGTCCTGCGGTGAAATCTGCCCGTCTGAAAGGGCCTCGCCTGCACGAATGAAGTCGTTCTCGTGGACGAGAAGGTGCTTCGACAGGGATACGAGGTAGGTACGCTGCGTTTCACCGTCGCGGCTGGTCACGATGATCTCCTGCGAACCGCGCTTACGGCCGCCGAACGTCACCACACCGTCGATCTCGGAAACAACGGCCAGGTCGGAGGGCTGGCGAGCCTCAAAGAGTTCAATAACACGTGGCAGGCCACCCGTAATGTCGCGCGTCTTGGCGCTCTGGCGCGGCAGCTTGGCCAGCACCTGCCCGGCCTCTACGGTATCGCCGGTAGCCACCTGCAGGCGCGCACGCACCGGCATCGTGTATTCCTTTGTGGTTTTCTTCTTCCCCCCCGTTTCGATAAGCAGGGCCGGCGTGAGGTTACGATCGCGCGTTTCGGTGACCACCTTTTCACGGAAGCCTGTCTGCTCGTCGCTCTCTTCGCGGTACGTGGTGCCTTCGATAATGTCCTGAAACCTTACGGTACCCGATACTTCCGAAACAATCACCGAGTTGTACGGATCCCACGAGGCAATCACGTCACCCTTCTTCACCTTCCGGCCCTTTTTCACGATGACCTCGGCGCCGTAAGGCACGGTATACGCAATAAGCTGGCGGCCCTCGCCGTCCAAAATGCGGACTTCGCCGGAACGGCCAAGCACAATCACCCTCTTCTCGTCACCTACGTTGTAGATGACAGTGCGGAGGTTGTCGAACGCCACCTTTCCGTCAAACTTGTTGACAAGCGTGCTTTCAACAGAGATACGGCTGGCGGTACCTCCGATGTGGAAGGTTCGAAGCGTAAGCTGCGTTCCTGGTTCGCCAATGGACTGCGCCGCGATGACACCCACGGCCTCGCCCGGCTCCACGAGCCTGCCCGTTGCGAGGTTTCGGCCGTAGCAAAGCGCGCACACACCGCGCGGGGCCTCACAAGCCAGCACCGAGCGAATCTCGACCGTTTCGATGGAGGTCTGCGAAATCTGCTGAGCAATCTCCTCGGTGATCATTTCGTTCGAACCGACGATCTGTTCCTCGGTTAGGGGATCAACAACGTCATGGACGGACACCCGGCCGAGGATGCGGTCCCTTAGCGATTCAACAATGTCTTCGTTGTCCTTCAGCGCCTGCATACGCACACCGCGCAGGGTGCCACAATCGTGCGAGCGAACCGTACCATTGAAAGAATCGGTTTGATTCCTGCAAGGGTCTTCCGCACAATCAAGACGTTAGATGGAAGGAGATGGCGCCCGGGCTCAGGGCTGTATGAGGCGATTGATCGGCTAGAAAAGATGCAGGGGGGTGGTGAATGATATAAGGGAGAGCGCCGG
>JADFLK010000183.1 GCA_022564455.1 Bacteroidota bacterium | reverse complement strand
CGGTTTCGACGATCCCCGAGACGCCCGCCTCGTCTCTGATCTCGTCGCTGGGGTGACACGTCTGCGGCGGTGGCTCGACTTTCTCATCGCGCACTTCTACCACGGCGATATCAACGCGCTCGACGACACCATCCGGCAGGTGCTGCGGATTGGCCTGTACGAACTTCTGGAGCGTGGAACCCCTCCTCACGCAGCGGTTTCGGAGGCTGTGGACACAGCAAAGGCAGTTCGAGGAAAGGGAGCGTCCACGCTGGTAAACGCTGTCCTGCGCGCTACGGTACGGGCCATCGAAGCCAATAAATTGCCCGTCCCCGATACCGGAAAGCCCGTTCGTGACCTCGCCATTCGCCATTCGCATCCCACCTGGCTAGTACGTCGCTGGCTGGATCGGTTTGGGGAGGAGGAAACCGTCGCCCTCCTCAAGTCGGACAACGCGCGCCCGTCGTACAGCCTTCGTATCAATATGCTGCGCACGACGCAGGACGAGTTCGGGAAACGGCTGGATAATCTGGATGTGACCTGGAGGCTCTCGGAATACCTGGATGATTTCGTAGTGGTCGAGCAGCTTCAACCGATTATCCGAGGAGGATTGCTGGCGGAGGGTCTTTGCGCGGTTCAGGATGAAGCCGCCGGGCTCGTGGTCTGCATCCTGGCTCCTCAACCCGGCGAGACGATTCTCGATGGAGCAGCCGCACCAGGCGGGAAAGCCCTCTACGCAGCGCAGTTGATGGAAAACGAAGGGCGTATCGTTGCCGTCGATCTCCACGAAGCCCGGACTCAACTCGTCCGCAAGTCAGCGAACGCGCACGGCTTCACTATCATCGAACCGCAAACAGTAGACCTCCGCGCCGCCACGTTTGACACCCAGTTTGATCGCGTTCTCCTCGATGTGCCGTGCTCTGGTCTCGGCGTTCTTGCCAAACGGGCCGATCTACGTTGGCAGGCCACTCCGGAGAAAATTGAGGAACTGGTAGAGCTGCAAGACGAACTCCTTGATGCCGCTGCCCATCACGTTCGGCCTGGAGGCCTGCTTGTGTATTCCACGTGTACGATTGCTCCGGAAGAAAATGCAGAGCGTGTACAGGCGTTTCTGGAGCGCCACCCGTCGTTTTCGGTAGAGCCCGCCAGCGAATCCATCCCTGAGAACATGCAGACAGAAGAAGGCTTTTTCGCCACACTTCCGCATATTGATGGGATGGACGGAGCGTTTGCGGCGCGCCTGCGAAGGGCATTGAAATGACATAGATGGCACGGGGATCTTCGATTTTCCTCTGGAGAATCAGAAAAGGCTTGCTCTGAGGCCGTCTTTTCCCGATGTTTGCAGCGCTACTCTTCAAAGAAACACAACCGCATCGGCAAAAGCTACCCCTCGTTCGTCTCAAAATTATCCGCGCGAACCATGTTGCCGATCAGAAAATCCACCGTGCGACTTCTCGCCGTCGCCGCGTTTTCGCTTGCACTTCTACCCCAGCAAACTCAAGCTCAGGATGTAGTTAAGTACGGCGCCGACTTCCTTGCAGGGGGCGTGGGCGCCCGCGCACTAGGTATGGGTGGTGCGTACGTAGGCCACGCGAACGACGTCACCTCAGGCTACTGGAACGTGGCCGGTCTACAAGCGCTCAACTATCCCGAAGCGGCATACATGCATGCCGAACGCTTCGGCGGAATCGTTTCGTTCGATTACGGCGCTTTTGCGTTTCCGATTTCGGCACGCTCTACAGTCGGAATCTCGTTTTTCCGCAGCGGCGTGGACAACATCGCCAACACGTTGGCCGCGTTCAACCCGGATACCGGCTTGCCTCGACCGAATCCGGAGAACTACATCACCTACTTCTCGGCCGCCGACTACGCTTTTTTCGTTTCGTATGCGCGTCGGCTGCGCGAGAATCTGTCAGTGGGTGTGACAGGCAAGATCATTCGGCGCACCATCGGCGATTTTGCGAACGCATGGGGTTATTCGTTTGACATTGGCGTGCAGTACAAGATTGGACTGGTTCAGCTGGGGTTGAATCTGCAAGATGCAACCAGCATGATCCAGTCCTGGTCGGTAAACCAGGATCAGTTTGTAGATTTCGAGGCGACGTTCGGTGAAACGGCGCCGCAGGGTGGAACCGAGCTGGTGCTTCCGGTTGCGCGCCTCGGAGCGGCCACGATTCTCCCCCTCACGGACGACATCGGGTTTACCCTGGGCATGGACCTGGACCTCGCCTTCGACGGCCAGCAAGCCTACGCCTTCAATACCGGTGACATTTCGTTTCATCCGCGGCTCGGTGGCGAGGTGACGTACAAAGGTATCGTGGCGCTGCGCGGAGGTATCTCAAATGTGACAACCTCCGAACGGTACGGCACGCAGTTCACGCCCACTATCGGCGCTGGGCTCAATGTCAGCCAGGTTTCGATTGATTACGGATTCGGAGACTTCGGCGGCCTGCAAAGCGAGCTGGGCTACTCCCACCGCATTTCGGTGAAGCTCACGCTGGTTCAGCCCCGCTTCCAGCGCGCCCAAGAGCAGTCCAACTGAGCGCCGGACCAGTGACTTCGGGCTCTGTCGGGCGTAGTTTGTAGTAGAGAGGCACGAAGTTGTGCCGCAGGGCCGTTTCGTTTCCGTACCTGGAGTCCGTCGGAGGGCGCTTCATGAAACAACGATTCCGCAACGAAGACCTGAGAGGACTGGGCGCAAGTCTTGGCCTGCACCTCGCTTTGCTCCTGATTAGCGGCGCACTGATTGTAGGGAGCAAGAACCCGGAAAATCCGGCGCATCTAGTCGAGATAGAATTTGGAGACCTGGCCTCGGCAGCGCGGCCTTCTGCTCCGTCGCCGAACCCCGATCCGCGCCCACCACTGTCGGAAACACGCCCTGAGCCTCCGCGTGCCCAGCAAGAGGCCCCTACGCCAGTTCGGACGCCGCAAACGCGGAATCCGGCACAGGGAGAGGAAACCATCGCGCGGCCTCAGCACGTGCCGGAGACGCCCCCTCAGCCTACAAACCCGCCAACACCCGAGCACAACACGGATGGCGGCGGCGGAACGCCGACGGGCGAGCAGGGGAACGATTCCAACCCGGACGATGCATCCGGCCGGGGCAATACGGGCTCTTCCGGTGTGGCCATAGAAGGCCTTGGGAACCGCCGGGCTTCCTGCCCGAGACCGGGGCATCCCGGCGTCAATGGCGTGGTAAGCTATTTCGTTACGTTCACTCCCCGGGGCCTCTACGTGAGCTCACGTCCACAGCGTCGCGGAGGGAATCCGCGCCTCGATCAGGCCGCGCGGGGCGTGTTGGTGGCATGCCGTGCTCAACCGCTCCCATCCAACGCAGATCAGGTCAATCAGCAAGGACTGGTTACGTTCCGGTTTACAAACTGACTCTGGCTGACCGCCTGAACTTCCGGCTCAGAGTTCGCAGTTCTTCCCCAACTGCATCGAATACGGCACGGCCAAGCAGGCGCTCAGGCGAACGCGGCCCGCTGAAAGCATCGGCGATGGCGTGAAGCGTTCCGAGGGACGGTCGTGGTTCGTTGGTGATGGCTACGATCGGATCCCACCGATCGGGGACGAACTTGGCCTTGAAGGCTTCCAGTCCCTGAAAATTGTAGAAGCGACGCCCGTGGGCGCGAAGCCATCCAAACAGCGCACGCATCCAAACCGGGTTTGGGTTCGATGCCGGCGCTCGGAACGACAGGGGAGAAAGGCCAAGCGTGAAATAGGTAGATCCTGAGTCGGCGGCTGCGGTCATGGCAGCGTTCAGCAGGAGGGAGGACGTGCCGTTCGGCGCTGCCTTGCCACGGATGATCTGTTCTACCAGCCAGCCGTTGCGGGCAGGAACGGGTGTGAGTACCAGAAAGCCAACGGCGCTAGTGTCATGGGTAGCCACAAAAACCCATCGATCCTCCAGCTGATGGAGCGTTTGCAGTTCAACAAGGAAATGGAGGGCGGGAAGCCCTCGTGTGTGCAGCCACTCGTCGAGGCATCGCTGAAGTTCGGCGTTGCCCTCTGCCTCTCGTCGTGTCCATTTAGTTACGGTAATACCCTTGTTTCGCGCACGGTTGAGCTGAGCGCGAAGCGACGCCTTACCAGCGAGGATGGTCGGCCACCGGTGCGGATCCCATACAGGCTGAGCACCCAACACCATTTCGCTGTAGCCGGGCTTTCCACCAAGGATATCGCGCAGTCGGGAATCCGCGCCAAACCAGCAAACGCGCCGCCGCGCCTGGGCCGCCGCGGCCTCGAAGGCATCGGCGACGTTTGCTACCTCCCCTTCGGCACAGACGGGCTCACCGGCTGCTATCCATGCCCCAGGATGGCGCCCCAGCCGTTTCCCGGTGTCCACAAAACCAACCATGCCACGCTGTTCCTCGGAAATCCAGCGGGCGATGCCGGGGTTGAGAATCTGGTAGGCCGTTGCGTTCCAGCCATGCTGGAGGACGAGTTCACGAGCTTGTGCATACGAAGGCTCCATAAATTGATTACTTCTCGTAGGCCGGGGAAGTTGGCCAACTCGGAAACTATACGGCCCAACCGATGCTCGCAACGCCTGTTTCCGTTTGTTCCTTGCAGTGGAGCAGCCGAATCAATACCTTTCGTCTAATCGCGCCAACTTCTGCCCCGCCATACGCCTCTCGCTACCGCCCTTCCACAGATTCTAGCACGCATTCGTGTCTCGCCGAGCCGAACTGCTGGCATTGCTGGTAAGCGATGCATTGGCGCTAATCCTGGCCTACGTGGCCTTTATCCTGGCGTGCCAACGCTGGGGTTGGTTAGATCATAGTTTCGCAGTCCAGGATTTGACCCTGATCACCGCCGCCCTCCTCTGTACGGGATGGCTGGTCCTGTTTCTGTTCGCGGGGATGTACCAGGAACGCTTCGCGGGCAGCCGCTTCGACGAGTCCGTGACGCTGCTGAAGGTGGTGACCGTCGGGTCGCTGCTGCTGTTTTTCAGCGTGTTTATCGACCGGATGGGAACTGGATCAGCCCGGTTGGGAATCGGGTTTTACTGGGGTGCGTTGGTGGTGGCGGTGGCCACCGGAAGGTTGGGTGTACGCGCCGTTCAGAAAGCCTTCATTCTTCGCGGGCGCGGGTTACACAAGGCGATCGTCGTAGGCTGGAGCGAGCGTGTGGAAGAGCTCTACAAGGAAGTGGCTCGGTATCCGGCGGCTGGGCTTCAAATCGTGGGGGCGGTGCGGTTGCAACACCCGACGCCACTTCGGGTTGGCGTGCCGGTCGGCCCCGACGACGGCTTCCTGATGGATCGGCCCGCCTTCCCTGAAGGCGATGCCCTTCCCGAGGACGGTGTCGAAATCGCACTCAATGACGACGCTGCAGGGCAGGCCGGCCA
>JADFLK010000182.1 GCA_022564455.1 Bacteroidota bacterium | reverse complement strand
GCGCCCCGCTACTGTTCACACTTTGTTACATGGGGCCTCCGCCTTGGGGCGGCCGCGTGTGTGCTGGCCATGATGGCCCCTGTGGCAACGGCGCAATACTTCGGGCGCAATAAGATCCAGTACGAGCAGTTCGACTGGCACGTCCTCGAAACCGAGCACTTCGACATCTACTATTACCCGGAGATGCAGACGCTGGCCGAGCACGGCGCGCACTTCGCCGAGGAGGCCTACGAGGAGCTGGAGCACCGGTTCGATTTCTCCCTCACGCACCGTGTACCCCTCATCTTCTACTCGTCAAACCTGCACTTCAAACAGACGAACGTCACGCCGGGCTTTATCCCCGACGGGGTAGGGGGGTTCTTCGAGTTCCTCAAGGGCCGCGTGGTCGTTCCCGCCAACGGCGACCTGCACCGCTTCCGGCGCGTGATCCGGCACGAGACCGTCCACGTGTTCACGTACTCCAAGTTCACGCGCGTCCTGCGCGACCACGGAAAACCTGTGGATCGGCTCTTCCCGCTGTGGTTCACCGAAGGACTGGCCGAGTACTGGAGCGGCGAGCCCGACTACCAGCACGAGATGATCATGCGCGATGCGATGGCCAGCAACTTCTTCGTGCCGCTGGAGAACCTCAACCGCATTTACGGCACGTACGTGATGTACAAGGAGGGCGAGGCCCTGTGCCGATTCATCAGCGAGGTGTACGGGGAGGAGAAGATCCTGCAGCTGATTGAGAACGCCTGGCGCGACCGCAACTTCAACAAGGTGATGGAGTTTGTCCTCCGCGAAGACTTCCGCGACATCTCGGATCGGTGGACGCGCTGGCTGCGCGAGCAGTACCTGCCAATGCTGGAGGACGCCGACGTGCCCACGCTCATTTCCGACGCCGTAGCCTCGCGCGGATTCAACATGAAGCCGGTGGTGCACGAGCGCCCGGATGGCTCGCGTGAGGTGGTCTACGTAGCCAGCATCGGCGGGTACACCAGCGTGTACGCGATGCCTATCGACGCGGATTATCAGCCGTCGGGTGAACCTGAAGTGCTTGTGCGCGGCGGGCGCAGTCAGGACTTTGAGGCCTTCCACCTCTTCGAAAGCCGCATGGATGTCTCGGAGGACGGCCTGCTCGCCTTCGTAACCCAACGGGGCGAGCGGGACGTGATCCACGTGTACGATCTGCGGGCGCGCGAGCGAGTTGGCCTGTACGATTTCGACAACCTCGTCGCCGTGTATTCGCCGACATGGAGCCCCGGAAGCCGACAACTCGCCTTTACGGGCATTGACAAAGGTGGCTGGGCCGACCTCTATACCTACGACCGCGAAAGCGATGCTCTCCGCCGGCTCACCCGTGACACCTACGATGATCGCGACCCCGATTGGAGTCCGGACGGCAGCCGGATTGTCTTCTCATCGGATCGCACGGCAGTCGGAGAGCATGGCGCCTACAACCTGTTCACGTTCGATCTCGAAACGGCCTCCATCAATTACGTGACGTACGGCGAGCACATGGATCTCTCGCCAAGGTGGAGCCCGGACGGCAGCCACATTGTTTTCGCAAGCGCACGCCGCCAGCCAGACGGCAAGTTCAGCGCCCAGGATCTGTGGGTAGTGGATATGTCTGGCGAGGGAGGGGAGGAGCCTGTTTTGAGTATGGGAGAGAGGGAGAATGGGGGTGTGGGCGTTTCTGAGAACGAGAGTTCGACGGATGGTATCGGGGAGAGGGGAGACAGGAGTATGGGTGTGGAGAATGCTGTATTGTCGTCCCCTCAATCTCTCTCGCCTTCAAACTCACAGATGGGTATTAGAGATGGGGAGGATGATGGTATGAGAGAACGTGTGGGAGAGAGCGAGGATGGAAGCAATGGCGAGGCTGAATTTGAACCATCCTCTCAGGCCCTCACCCTCTCATACGCCCATACAAGTGAGGCCAACACGGATGGGCACGAGATCCAACCCGCATCCCCTCATCCTCTCACCCTCACACACGCCCAAACGGAGGAAGGAGCCTCAGAATTCAAGATCCAACCCACCCCCTCTCAAACTGCTTTGGCCAATCCGGGTCCGCCGGCGCAGCAAACCGCTCCCTCGCTCCTGCCAGCCACCCGCCCAGCCCATCGCCTCACGGCTTTCACCAGCGCCTCGTTCGATCCGGTGTGGACCTCCGACGACCGGTTGGTTTTCGCCAGCTTCGAGGATTTCCGGTTCACCGTCCGCCAGATGGAGATCGACTCGCTAATCGCCAATCCCCGCCAAACGGTGCTGACCAGCATCCCGTTCGACCGTGAACCGTGGTCCTTCGAGCGGCACGTCGTGGCGGACTCCACCCAGCGTTTCCGTTACCGCCGCCATTACGAACTCGATATCGTCCAGGGAGGCGTTAGCACGAACCCGGTATTGGGCACAGCAGGCGGGGCTTCCATTCTCTTCTCCGACGTGATGGGGAACGACCTCTGGCAGGTGACCACCTACAGCAGCAACACGCTCGGCCGCTCTTTCCTCGAGAGCCTCAACATCGGAATTACACGTATCCATTTGGGCAGACGGGCCAACTACGGCTACGGCATCTTCCGTCTCGCCGGCCAGCGGTACGACCGGGCTGACCCGGACGCACCGGCGGGTTTCCCTGTGTACTACGAGCAGGTGTATGGCGGTTTAGGGCTTGTGAGCTACCCGGTATCGAAGTTCCGCCGCATAGAGATCAACACGTCTGTGGGCTGGAGTCGGAAAGACCAGTTTTTCGACGAAGTTGACCTGGAATCGGTGCTCGTAGCGAACTCCGTGACTCTCGTTCATGACAACACGTTGTATGGTCTCAACGGCCCGCTGGATGGCTGGCGTGGCAACCTCACGTTGGGGTATACCACCGATGTTTTGAACTCGAACGTGAGCTATTACACGGTGTCGGCCGATGTGCGGCGCTACTTCCGGATCATGCCCGGTGTCACCTGGGCGTCGTGGGCGCAAGTTCGGGCAAATGTGGGGCGGCGAGCCCGGCTGCACCTTATTGGCGGTTCGTGGAATCTGCGCGGCTACCCATTCCTCCGCCTCAGGGGGAAACAGCTATGGTTCACCTCGCACGAACTCCGGTTCCCGCTGGCCATCGCACCCAGCGCGTGGATCCCGGTACTGGAACCCTTTGGCATCGCCAACCTCCGCGGGGCGCTCTTTGTTGACGCCGCTCACCTGTGGAACGAAGGCTACGACGATGTTGAGCTCGACCCGGGCTCGGGCTTTGAGATCGGCCGGACCCTCGGATCGGTAGGTGCAGGGCTGCGGATGAACATCTACGGCGGCATCGTGCTGCGCTACGACATTGGCTACCGCTTCCCAACGGGCTTCAACTGGGACGAGCGGCAGACCTTCAATCAGTTCTTCTTTGGGTGGGATTTCTGATGGCGGCACCAAACAAATTGGCAGATTGGCGTCTGCTGTTACTAGTGGTTTTCATTCTTTCAGGATGCGAGACCCTACAACTGGGCAAGCCACTGGTGATTGCCCCGGCCGACAATACCACGGACGGTGGCTCAACTTCTCGTGCGAACACATCCAGCGAAGGCCCCTCGCCGCCTCTGGTCCTGCGCTGGGATCACACCACCGAAGGTGGCTTTGGGCCGGCTTCGCCACTTATTGCGGGAGGCTACGTGATCGTTTCCACCAAGGCGGGACGCGTGGATGTCATAGAGCTAAGCAACGGTAGAAAAGTTGGCAGGGTTACCTTGGGCGACGCCATTGAAGGAGCGCCGGTGTTGGTGGACGAGCGCATCCTGGTGGTTCCGGTCGCTGCCGGGCGCGATGGCCTGGTCGCTTACAACCTGGCTACGGGTTCGAAAGCCTGGACCCTCCGCGACAACCCGCACGCGGCAGGGCTCCTGCTCTCCGGTGGGACCGTGGTGGCCGCTGCTCTCGACGGAACGCTGCGTGGAATTGAGCCACTCACCGGCAACGAACGGTGGTCCATGCAACCCGACTCGATGCGTGCTTTCTATGCGGCTCCTACCGAGATAGCGGACGGCCTGGTAGTCGCGGCCGATGAGGCAGGTGGCCTTGTTGCGTTTAGCCCGACGACTGGTTTGATACGATGGAGAAAGGAGATCGGTCTCCCCGTCATGAGAACACCTTCCGCGTTTGGCGGGCGTTTCTTCGTGCCGACTGCGCGTGGCCAACTTCTGGCCATTGATTCTGCAATCGGAGAAACGGTCTGGATCTACCGGGCCGACACGGAGCTTGCCCGCTTCGCCACACCGGCCGTGGATGAGCGGTACGTGATGGTAGGGGCAACGGACGGAGTATTGCGGTGTCTCGATCCCGAGACGGGAGAGGAGATTTGGCGGCACGAGTTCGATGGCAACATCTCCGCAGCGCCGCTGCTGACAGACCACGTGGTTTATGTGGGTACTATGGGCGAGCGCATTGCCGCCCTCGATGCTTCGTCGGGTGAGTTGCTTTGGGATGCGGAGCTTCCGGGGCGAGTCAAGTCGGCGCCGGCGGCCCGAGACGGCATCCTGATCGTACTGTCGGAGCCAAAGCATGTACATGCCTTTGATACCCAGCACATAGCCGCGAGTGCGGCAGAGAACTAAACGGGGGAGACATGCGACGTGGCCTATTAATTCTGACAGCTCTAGTGCTCAGTTCCGTTGCAGTAACCGGCCAGGACGTTCTTCCCCACCCGGACGGCCTCCTCGTTGTTGAGACAAACGCGCCGGATGCCGTCGTCTTGGTCGATTCAGAGGTCATCGGCGTGGCGTCCGACGGCCCGTTTCTGCTTCCGGCAGGCCACAAGCAGGTCGTGCTCGTAGAGGCCACGGGGGAAGGCTGGGCGCCGCGCAGGGCATCAGGCTCGGTGATCGTCATGGCGAACCAAACGGCTACACTTCGTCTGGATTTGCCTTTTCGTTACCGAATCGATTCCATGCCACCCGATGCGGAAGTGGTTCTTCGGTCGGGTGGAAATGAAGAAGTGCTTGGCATTGCGCCGCTAACAGTAGACCGGCCGGAGGTGATGGAAGGCGTACTCCTCGCCCGCAGGCCAGGCTACATGCCGGCCGAGGTGGCTCCCGGCGATTCGCTGTTCAACCACCACACGTTGATGATGCAGCCCCTTGAAGCAGGGGCAGCGATAGACGCCGTCACAACCTGGATACCGCCCCGCGAACCGCGCCGCTGGATCGACTACGCAGCTGCCGGTGTTGCCCTCGCCGCCGCAAGCGTGGCCATCTACTACAAGTTCGAGGCCGATGACGTGGATGACCGCTACCGCTCTCCTGAAAGTCCCGTACGCGGCGATCCGCTCCTCAAGCAGGAAGCAGAGCGGCTCCAGGACGATTTCATCGGCGCAGAGCATCTGTTGCTGGCCATAGCCGC
>JADFLK010000181.1 GCA_022564455.1 Bacteroidota bacterium | reverse complement strand
GGACGACCAACGGCATGGGGTTGAGAATCAACCCGCCGATAAACGCAAAGAAGAGCGCTGCGAGGAGCGACATCGAGGCCGTGTTTGCCGGTTGCACAGGCGCCGCCAGTCCTCCAATGGGGGCGTCCACGGCGAGGGCGCGATGGATGCCGTCCCACGTCGAGCCTTCCCGCAACACCAATGCACCCGCCAATCGGGTGGGTGGCTCGGACGCAAACTCGGACGCGAGCAGATCCACCGTGTAGCCGTCGCCTGCCTGGACAAAATCCTGCGCTTCCGCGTGCTGCAGGATGGCCTTCTCATCCACAAAGAAAAACGCACCGGAGAGATCGACTGGTCGGTCGCCACTCCGTGTCACATCAAGACGATAGCCGGTTTCCGTCGCCGTTGAGTGGACATCCCACCCTTCGACATGCGCAGGAAAGGCGTTCCGAGTCGCCGCAAACGTGTCTGCCCAGGCCGAATCGGCCTCCGGGGCCGCCTCCCCGACCGTCAGGGTCAGCGAAATCTCCTGTTCGGCGGGTAGGCAGATATCTGCGCAGATCAACCACACGGCTTTGCCCTCCAGTGTTACCGATTCGCCTTGGAAGTCGGCTGGAGGAGTGATTCGCATCGGCAGCAGCACCTCGTGGCTGTACCCATACGACGCCAGCGGCGGCTGGTCGATGCGCTCGGGGAACGGCCACTGGATAGGCCCGGCCTCGAAGCCCTCGGGAAGCCGCCACTGCACCTCCGTGGGCATACCGGCATCGCCCGGGTTGATCCAGTAGCTGTGCCAGTCGGGCTCCATCGTCATCCACAAACCAACCTCAAATGGCTCCCCAGGCCGCACCGACTGCACCTCGGCTACTAACTGAGCATCCGAGTGTGGGCTTGGATCGTCCGGCTGCGCCAACACCGGCGCTACGAGTAGTAGCACGGGCAGCAGTACCGAAAAGAGAAGGCGTGACTTCATCAGAAAGAAAACGGCGTAGTAGTGGTCAACTCCCCGACATCATTGGCCAGAGTATCGGCAGGTTGGTAAACGATCAACAGCGACGCAGGATTCCGTCCTTGTGCTGCAAAATTAGCACTTCCACCCTCTGCTGAGCAAAATGATGCATCCACATCGACAATGTGAGAAATTCGCGATGGTTTTCTGAATCATCATCCGCCTTTGTGTGTGGTATGCCTGTTGCCCGTCGGCATCCTCCAGGCACTACTCATTAACTGCGCTATTCGCCAGAACCACCACTGACCTCTCGCCTTTTCAATATCCCCCAGTACGTCATCCGCGCGGCAGCTCTGTTCGTGCTACTCGTGGCGTTGTCCGTTATCGTGCTCACGCGTACACAGTTTGGGCGGGATGCGCTGCGAAGCCAGGTGGTCCGCACGTTCAACAATTCGTTCGATGGAAGCCTGGAAATCGGGCGGTTGCAGGGCAACCTCATTCAGGATCTGTTCGCCTCCGACGTGCGCCTCTTCGACCCCGAGGGCCGCGAAGTGCTGCGCGTCGATTCCGTGGCGATGAGGCCACATTGGCGGTCGTTGTTCGGCGGAGCGTTCATTGCCGACGAGGTTACGTTGGTCCGTCCGCAGGTCAGCCTCGTTCTCGATGTAAATGGGGAATGGAATCTGCTTCGTGCGCTGGCCTCATCGAACCCATCCGGTTCCGACGAGAGCCCATCCAACCCTCTCGATTTCCACGCCGCTACCCTCCGGCTGGTTGAGGGCGAGATTTCGACCACGAACGAGGGCGCCCTCCCCTCCTCCGTCCAGTCCGGCACTCTGTTCGATTACACGAATGCGTCGCTTTCTGGCCTGAACGCAGAATTGGAACTGGACTGGCGGGATAATGTGAAGCTCTTCCGCGTCGAGAGCTTTCAGGGCCGCCTTGGAGCGAACGATTTGGTCGTTGAAGCACTGGAGGGCCTGATTACCGTGGCCGATGGAAACGTGCAAGTGGACAACTTCGATCTCGTCACGTCGCGCTCACGGATACGCGGCACGATCACGCTTACCAACGTATCTGGAGGTCCTGAAAACATTGACGCCAACCTCAGCGACACCCGGATTGCCGCTGCCGACCTCACCGCCATCCTCCCTTCGCTTCCTCTGGCGGATGCCGTTGCGCTACAGGGCCACATTCACGGGCCGCTCTCCACGCTCACTGTGGACGACCTCGTTCTATCGAGGGGCGGCACGGAGATCGTAGCGGAGGGAACGCTGAACGGCCTCCCGGACTCGCTCGCGTTCAATCTGACTACACCAGGGTCGCGGATTCGCGTGGAAGACCTTCTGGCCGTCGTTCCCATGCTGGTACTTCCCGCGGAGACTGAGCGACTGGGTCTGGTTCAGGTAGAGGGCGACATTTCCGGCGCCGTGCAGTTCGGAGGAAGCCGATCCGGTGCACGACTTGAAGTTGACGTTGTGGTCACAACCGATGCGGGAAGTGTTGACGGCTACGCCGAATTGCGGACTATGCCAGACGCTCCCCTTCGTTTCACGCTTGACGTGGAGGTGAACGGCGTGAACCCGGCTGTGGTGACGGCCAACGAAGAACTCGCAGGCAACCTGTCCGGCAGAATCTTCGCAGAGCGAACGGGCGCGGAAGGGAACGCCACCGTATTCCGGATCGGGCTGGGGCCGTCAAGCTTTGCTGGAAGGACGGCCGATTCACTTTTGGCAGATGGGATCTGGCGCGGGCGAACAGTGGAAGCCAATGTGGCCATCCGACAAGGAAGCAGCAAGTTGGAGGGCGATCTTTTCGTGGACGGGGATGAGTCGGCGTTGAGCTTCGACGGCGTCCTGGCCGCTTTCAACCTGAACCAGCTTCTGCCCGATGCTCCCTCAACCCGCTTCACCGGGCCTGTTTCCGTGGCGCTGGCCGGTACGTCCCTCGCTGATCTCCAAACCGAAATCGAAGCGGATTTCTCGGAGGCCGTACTCGAAGTAGACGGCGCGATGCAGGAGCTCCCCACAGGGCCCTTCAGCCTTCTTATCGCTCCCCTTGGCCAGCCCGGATCGCGCTTCCACCTGACGACGGAGATTGTAGAAGCCGACCTGAAAGGCAGCCTGAATCTGGAGTCCGCGATAGCCCTGGGCACCCGCTGGGGCAGCGCCTTCGCCTATACCGTAGCAATAGAAACCAACAAACGGCTGCGTAGTCGGGCAAAGTCCATAACCCTGCCACCAGGGCGTACAGGGCGATTCCATTCTCCCGAGCGCTTTCAGTTGGATGTGCGTGTCCACGACCCTGACGCCTTGAAAGCCTTCTTGCCGAACCTACCGCGCTTCGCATCGGGCACGCACCTAATCCTGGGCGGCGTAGTCGGAAGCGACACGCTTGGGGTGAACCTCTCGGCGTCCGGTTCGCACATCAAGGCGAGTACGTTCGAGACTGGACAGTACAATCTGCATATGGAGGCCTACGGCCGATTCTCTGCCAATCTGAGCGAAACGCTAACCATCAACGTGGAAGCCGACGCCTCCAACCTCCACCTCGCAGGCCGGCGTCTTCGGCAAATCCACGTAACCACGCAACTTGCCTCCGGAGAAGCCGCCTTTAGCATCGCGGGCAACGGCATCTTCGGCTCGAAGCAAAACTCGATGCGGCTCCACGGACGTCTGGTACTGCTCGCCGACCGCAACCATCTCGTCATCGACGACCTCGACGTTGCAACGGCCGGAATATCGTGGGGGGGAGACGGCCCCATCGTCGCCGATCTGTACACAGACGCCGCCGTTCTCGAACACGTCGTGTTAACACAAACCGACCTCGATACAGACGAGCGGCTCGAATTCAGCGGTGTTCTTTCCACCGCTCCATCCGACTCGGTCTTCGTCGACATTCACCAGGTGGACCTCGGCCGTCTGGCAAAACTCGGAGGCATCCGCCCTCTCCGCTCCGATCCGGGAGGCATACTGAGCGGGAGGCTCGCCATCGCCAACCTGCTTCGTCGGCCGGAAGTCTCGGGATCAATAGCTGTGCCTCGGCTCATGCTCGGCAACCGCATCCTCGGCAAACTGGAAATCACCAGCAGCCTGATTCCAACCGGCGACGGTGTTGAAATTGACCTGCACCTGAGTCGCCCCGACACCTCTGTGGCTATCCCGCGCGGCATATTGTTGGAAGAAAACGACCTGAATGTTACGGGCCTCGTCCGCTTCCCCGGCCGCGATGACGCCGGAGAGCGCGATGCCGGGGAGTTCGACCTGGACATCAACATTCGCAGGGCCGACTTTTTCTTTTTCGACCTGATCTTCTGGCGGCTCCTCGCCAACACCCAAGGCTATGCCTCCGGAGACGGCAGCATCACCGGCGACTTCTCCTTTCCGGAGTTCGATGCAGATTTATCGGTCCACAATGTCTTCACGAGTATTCCGAGCTTCGGTCTCGAACTTGGCCTGGAAGGCGACGTTAACATTGACCGCAGGGGCATCCATCTGACCAGTATCGTTCTGACCGATAAAGCCGACGGCACCGCGCACATGGACGGAAGTGTGCTCTTCAACGACTACCGGTTCTTCTCGCTCGACCTCGAAGCGACGCTAAACAAAGTCGAAATCATCGACGTGCCTTCCTCCACCAACCTGGCTTTCTACGGCCACATCCTGGCCAGCGGCACGGTGTCCGTCACGGGTCCTCTGGATAACGTTTTTCTCCGTTCCACGGATGCTGTTACTACGGAAGACAGCGAGATGTTTATCCCCATCCGGGCCAGCGCCATTGCCCGCGACAGGGGGTTCCTCGTCTTTGCCGATTCGCTCGGACAGATCCCCGAAGAGCAAGAGCGCACCAATCTTGTTACGGGTAAGCCTGCCAGTGAGCGGTCGTTTACGGAAGGCCTGGAAATGAATCTCAACGTCACGGCGCCGCCGGGTTCAACCGTCCACCTCGTTTTTGATGAAGCCACGGGAGACGTGATTAACGCGACGGGCAGCGCCGAACTCCAACTGGTTATTGGCGAAGGCCGCTTCAGGACGTTCGGCACCTTCACGGCGTCCGGCGGCAACTACGTGTTTACGGCCGGGGATGTCTTCACGAGGCGCTTTGAGATTGAACCGGGCGGGCGACTGATCTGGGACGGAGACCCGCTGGAAGCCCAGCTCGACCTCACCGCCGACTACCGCACCCGGGCCTCCCTCGCCGGGCTCGGCCTCACGGGCCTTGAGCGCCAGCGCGTACCGATGGTCATCCGAACAAAAATCGGCGGGCGGCTCACATCCCCACTCGTCGATCTCTCGCTCGAACTCGATGCAGACCAGCGCACGGGCGGCGGAACGTCCGCCGCCGTTGAGGCCCTCCGCCCCATCCTCAACAACACGGACCAGCAAGCCCTCTATGCGTCGAGCGTGCTGCTCACGGGCACCTTCCTGCTTGCCCCGGACGGGAA
>JADFLK010000180.1 GCA_022564455.1 Bacteroidota bacterium | reverse complement strand
AATCCGTGCGGAGTTGTACGAGAAGGGGATTGCCGGTGGAATCGCCTCCTACACGGCTCGTTTCATTCTGGGCATCGTGTTCGCCGAAGGCACCGAAGAGAACAGAGCGTTGGGTGGAATCGGGCGTGATGCCACCGTCGGGGTCGTCCTCCGCATTCCCAAATCGTTCGAGAACAACATGCCCACTCGCAATGGAGACTTCCGTCCGGCGGTAGTAGATGAGCGAATCGGCTTCGATGCGTACGCCCCTCCGTAACAGGCGGACCTCGCCTGAGAAAACAGCCTTTTCGGCGCGGGTATCGTACGTTCCGAACTGGCTGGTAAGCACGACCGTGGAATCGCGGAGTTCAACGAGGCCTTCGAACTCGGCCAGCTTGTCTCGCGTGCTGTAGTGCCCGGCGGGCGCAGTCAGTTCGGCGTCTTCGTGGAGCAGCCGTCCGCCCTCCGTAAACGTGGCCAGCTTCTGACGTGAGAAATACGTGGCCGACGGCGCAAGCAACACCGATTCCCCGTCGCTGATGCGCACGTTTCCGACGGCCTCGGCCACTTTTTCGTTGGAATCGTAGGTGACGCGCCGCGCGGTGAGTGTGTCGTCTCCGGAGATGATGCGGACGGAGCCTTCCAGAAAGATCTCCCCCCGTTGCTCGTATTGCGTGGCGCGCGCAGCGCGGAGGCGCACTGTGTCCTGCCGCAGAACCACATTGCCATACAACCGGCGAACCGTGCCGTTCACACTATCGGATTCAACCACCACTTCGTCCGCATTAATCAACTCGACGACATGCGTTTGGGCGTCCGAAGCTTGGATCGAACCAAGTAGAAAAAGCACAAGCGGCAGTAAGACGAACCACTTTTCACGCTCTCGCACCCTCATCCTCTCATACCAAAAAGAAAGCATTACTCTTCCACCTCCAGTTCGCCGCTGGCGCGAGAGAACGAGTAGCGCGCCAGGTCTTCGGAGGCCACTAGGCCGTAGCCGCTGATGCGCTCGTTAGGGGTGGTGAATCGGAAGCCTCCCTGGACGCGGAGCTGCCTCGCATCCGCATCCCACACCACTTCCTCTGCCGTGAGGCGTTTGCCATCCTGCGAGACAACGAGCACGTTTCCGCTCGCTACAAACCGTCCGTCGCCTTCATTATAGGTAAGTCGGCCGGCGGTGAGCCGGGCGCCTCCGGCGCGGAGCAAAACGGCCTCGACATCCCCTACGCCTTCAAACCGCCGCTCGCTGTCGAAGTACGTTAGTTCTTTTGTGAAAAGCAACGCCGTGGGCTCGCCGTCCTCATCGAACAGCTCTACGCGAACGAGCGTGGAGTCGTCTCCCAGCGGATCTGCGCCGAGTACGGCATAGGTAGTGTCGCGCCTTTCGTAACGCGCCATGTAGGCCGCGGCCATCACCAGCCTCGGGCGCCCTTCGCTGCTGATGCGAAGCTCGGCGTTCCAGCTTTCCTGATCGGGTACGGCCGCCATATCCTCAATCGTGGGATTGCCCTGCTCTGAAAGGCGCGTACATCCCGTTACCACCACCGCAAGACTAAACGCAGCAGCATACCGAAGCACTGTGTGGAACGATGGCCGGCGCGGTATCAGGAGGGGCAGAATCACACCGCAAAGATACCCGGCATCGCTGCCGTGCGTACGGCGAGGCCCGTTTCGATTCCTCCCCATCGGATTACAGGACTGCGCCAGGGAGGGCGATACCTGGACTGCCACTTCGGGCCGACATACGCCGGGCCGGGCGAAATCCTTTCCCAGGCGAATGATTTGGCAGAATGTTACGCGCAAGGGACATTTCGGGCTCTTCACGCGAACGATGGTACGATATTCGTCAATTGTGGCCCCAACAAGCCCGCCGCACGCGCGACGGGCACTTCTTCTCTTTGCAGGTCATCCGCCATCCTCAGCACCATGAGCTTCTCGATCAAAAAGACCTCGCCGACCTCCGTTGTTGTACACATCGGCAAGGCGCTCGACTTCCGCAACGCGGTCGACTTCAAGGCGAGTTGCCAGGAGCACACCCGCGCCGGCGTCCGCCATTTCGTGCTCGATTTTACAGGCACGGGCATCCTAGACTCCACGGGCCTGGGCGTCATATTCTCACTCTACCGTCAGCTCACGCCCATCGGGGGGCAGGTTGTATTCGCCAGTGTGAGTCGCCCGGTTCAGGTTGTAGTACAACTAACGCGGACTTACAAGGTCTTCCGCCAGTTCCCGACCGTTGAGGCCGCATTCGAGAACCTGGAACGCTCGTCCGCCGGACGCCCCACGGGCACAGCTTGATCCGCCGTGGCAGGAGCCGTCGGTCTCGGCCGATCAACCGCCCTCAACCATGCGCGAGCACACGTTCCACGATATTGACCACGTGATCGACGAGGTTCATGACTTCTTCGAAGCCTGGGTGCAGGGCGGCACACCAGGCAACGCGTTAGCATTAGACGAGTACGGCTTTCTAGTAATGAAGCTCGCGGTACACGAATGGATTGCCAATCTTGTTCAGTTCGCCACATTCGGGGACCGGCCGCCAATGATTCGATTGGTCATTTCGCAACACTCTTCGGGTCTCCATTGCCTGATTGAAGATAACTCGGAAGGGTTTGATTTTCAGGCGAGTATTGAGGAGCAAACCAAAATACTGAACCGTCCCGAGCCTTCCGAACGCGGCCGGGGCCTCCTAATGATGCTTGCGTGTACCGAGGAGTTTGTTTACACAACCAATGGTGATGGCTTGCAACACCTTGAGTTCGTCGTACGCCCTCCCGTCGATTCGGACGATATGCCTTCCTTCCTCCCCCCCTCCGATCAGGCGTTTGACAAAGCCTGACCGATCCCGCGATGCATAACCACTCCATATTGATTGTCGAAGACAACCAGGCGCTCCGGCGGCTCCTCGAGTACCGGATCGGCAAGGTCTACAATGTGCGTACGGCAGAGCACGGCGAAGCGGCACTCAAATTGGTGGATGAGGGCATCCCCGACCTGATCATCTCGGACATCATGATGCCGAGGATGGATGGCTTCGCACTACTGGCTGCGCTGCGCCGAGACGAGCGAACATCGGCCATTCCCTTTATCTTCCTCACGGCCAAATCGGATGACCCAAGTCGTGTGAAGGGGCTCAACAACGGTGTGGACGACTACATCACCAAGCCGTTCGACATCGACTACGTAATGGCACGGGTCGAGCAAATCATCAAGCGCAGTAGCGTCTACCAGACGAAGCTCAACGCTCGCATCGGCCGCGATTTCTCGGATCGTCTGATGCCCAAAACGATGCCGGAGGTGGATGGATATCGTGCGCAGTTTTTTTCGCAGCCTCGTGAGGACGGCGGCGGCGACCTCTTCGACTGGACGCAAGCCAGCGACGGTTCGTACGTCTTCACCGTCGGCGACATTATGGGAAAGGGCCTCCAGGCGAAGTTCTATGCCTTCTCCTTCCTCTCGTACATCCGTTCCACGGTTCACGCGATGCTCGGTAACATGTCGTCACCGGCCGCCCTGATGAGCCACGTCAACCAGATGCTCATTCAGGACAAGGTGTTGGAGGATACCTTTGCCTCCCTCCTGCTGATGCGTTGGGAGCCCGACAAGCACCGCATTACTTACGCCAACGCCGGCCACTGCCGGCCCATCCTGATCGGGACCGGCGGCGCCGGCATCGTAGAATACTCGGACCTTATCCTCGGTCTTGATGCCTCCACCGAGTACACCGACAAGGCGTTCACCATCCCACCTGGACACGCATTGATGTGCTACACCGATGGCCTCAACGAGCAGGTGGCGCTCAACGGGAAGCAGTTTGGGGAAGTGGGCGTTGCGCTCTCGGCCAGTGAAGCTCTGGCGGCTGAGCAACCCGTTAAAACAATGCTGGAAACGATGCTGAGCCGCAGCGCCGAGGCAATGTTCGCGGACGACGTGCTCGTGTTCTGGCTCCAGCGTAGCGCCTAGGAGGCTGTTGAAACACCTCGTCCGGCTGCGACGGTGTCTCACGACCGATCTCAGCGTTGCGAAAATCTCGCCGAATCACCGATTCGACTGCGATCTCGCGCCTTGATCTCGACCGCGATTCACTCGTCTCGGCGACAGAGCACGTAATTCAACAGCCTCGTAAGAGGACACCAAACAGAGGACGGCGGGGGAAGACGGCCGCTGAAGTAGCAAGCTCCGGTTTTTGCACAAAGAACGAAGCACAAAGAACGAAGCACGAAAGAAGATGGGAAAGTGGCAGAAAAAGAAGCTCTTCGTCCTATCTGACAACGTGAAAGAGCTACTCGAAAAAACCGATGACATCCTGCAATTCACCAGACCACAAGCTCTACCAATGGTCATACCTCCGCTTGACTGGAGTACAGAGTTGAACGGCGGCTATCACTACGGACTGAGAGGAAAATATGGACTTGTCCGCAAATCCACCGGCATGCGCGCAAGGCGGGCCGACATGCCCTTCGTGTACGAAGGACTCAACACCATACAAGCCGTCGCTTGGAAAATTCACAGCAAAATACTGCGAGTGGTACTTAACTTGCGCAGCACAGGCAGCAGCTTGGGCGGATTGCCAAACCCCGAACCAAATCCAGCACCTGAACGACCAAATTGGATGCTGCAAAAACTGCCCAAGAACGGATATTCTAAAGAACAACTCGACGAAGAATGTATTGCAGTATTATGCGGTTTCTGTACTGCTTGTATGCTTTGGTTATCAAATACTCCGTTATGTGGGGGGGAAGCTCTGGGGTTGGGGGCCGGATATTTGGGAAGAAATGCGGGCTTTTAAGTTTATTTATAATTGTTTTGTTATGGGCAACGGGTTAAATATGTTTCAACATAAAGGTTATTGTAAAATAGATGAAGAAAACAGGTATAACGATTTATTTATGGATTTTAGTGGTAAATATATCTTTATACGATATAATCCCGATTCTTATAAGGATGAAAAAGGCAATAAAAGAAATCCTCGTTTTGAAACTAGAATGAAAGCATTAGAGAAGGAGATTGAAAAACATATGGAAAGAATAAAGAAGGGAGAGAATAAGGAACTGTTAGAGATACATCATATGTATTATGATAAGTAATTTAAAATTTAGATATGATATATATAAAATGCAAGTGATGATCGATTTAGAGACCTTATCAATCAGGCCAAATGCTGTAATATTAACTATAGGGGCAGTAAAATTTGAACGAAATACAAATCCTGTCAACCCCAAATTTTTGGATACATTTTATAGACGCATTGATATTAGCTGGATCACCAGTTACTACTTGGGCTCCAATGTATATTTTCTAGTTCTGTAATGTATCAGATCTTTTATGTAACTAGGCTTTACTCTGCCTAATGCTCCGGGATATGCTATTATCACATAGACATTCTTTTTAGCCTCCCAGAC
>JADFLK010000179.1 GCA_022564455.1 Bacteroidota bacterium | reverse complement strand
GGCCCGGCCAACGGCTGCGGATTCAGACCAGCAGGAACGTGGGCTGAACTGCCCGAACCACACGAGAAAGGGGCATGGTCTGTCGCTACGTCTCCTTTTTTTGAGCAGCCTCCTCTAACAAACGATGGTTGCTCCTTCGGTAGCGAGCATGGTATTGGGGAATATTTTCTGGGCGGCACGTAGGATTTCGGAGAGTTGTTGATCGGTGTGGGCGGGGTCGTGGTGAAAGAGAGCCAGGCGCTTCACCTTTGACTCGGCGGCCAACTGTGCGGCGCGTTCCCAGGTGGTGTGGCCCCATCCTGTGCAGTGCGCGTACTCTTCCGGCGTGTACTGCGCGTCGCAGATGAGTAGGTCGGCGCCGGAAGCCACCTCGGCCAACAATAAATCGAGCCGCTCGTTGCCGTGCTCGTAATCAGTGCAGAACACCACCGAGACTCCACCGGCTTCCAGCTTGTACCCGAAAACAAATTGGGTGTGATGGACAGGAAAGGGGGTAACGGTGAGGCCGCCAACCGTAACCGGCACACCTTCTCTAAGGATGATCTGGCTGGTTTCCGCCGCGAGTTCGCTGAAGGAAAGCGGGAAAAACGGGACGCGCATTTGCTCGGTCAGCAAATCCAGTGGCTCTCCCTCCGTATCCGAACCGTAGAACGTGACACGGTTTCCTTCCTCAAAGAGTGGAGCGAAGAAAGGGACGGCCTGGATATGATCCCAATGGAAGTGCGAAAGGAAAACATGGAGGTCCAGCGGGTCGCCCGCTGCGTCCTCAACGAGCTTTCGGCCAAGTTCAAGGGCGCCGGTTCCGAGATCCAGGATGCAGGCGGAGCCATCCGAGAGGCGTACTTCCACGCACGCCGTGTTTCCACCTGTACCGAGGTGCGTGGCCTTCGGGGTAGGGATGGAGCCACGGACTCCCCAGAAGCGGATGTGCATCTGCTCCCGATTTGCATTTGTTGCGGAGGGGAAGTCGGGCATGAGCGTACCTAGAGGCGGAAACGCCGGAGCGTGACTGCCGTCTCTACGATAATCACTTTCGCGACGGCCATGGCGGGTACAGCGAGAGCCATCCCCAACACCCCGGCAAAGCGCCCGCCCAGCAGAATGGCTAGCAGAACTGTAACGGGGTGTAGCGACACGTTGCGGGCAGTTATCCAGGGCTGGAACACCACATTCTCGAGTGTTTGCACGACCGCAAACAAAATCACGATGCCGGGAACCTGCGCCATCCCGCCTGTAGTGAGAATGGAAATGGCCAACGTCAACCCGGCTGAGATGATGAACCCAACGTACGGGATGAAATTCGCCACTCCTGTAAACAACCCGAGCATCAGGTAGTAGTCCACGCCGAGGAGCCCGAGGCCGAGTATCGTTGCCAGCCCGACGACTACCGCCACGAGCGACTGCCCTCGCAGGTAGCCGCCCAGGTGCTCATCGATTTTGTAGAGGACGCCCATCGTGAACTCGAAGTAGCGGTTTGGGACGAGCGATACCAGCTTCTTCATCATCCCCGATCCGTCTCGCAGGAGGAAGAAGAGCACGAACGGGATCACGATGAGATTGCCGATGACGGACAGGGCGTCGCCGGCGTATCCGAGAAGGTGCCCCTTCTGTACCACCAGGGCCTCTCGGACTGACTCAGACAATCCCAGCGTGCCGGGCTCAATAAAGGGGAGGTACGCGGCGATTTCGTCCTCCAACTGGTTCAGTAGCGCGTACAGGCTCCCATTCCCCAGGCCCTCCTGCCACTCAGCCACTTGTTTAGCAAGGAGGGGAATCAACAACCAGCCGAGCACACCCAGGATCAACGACAAGCCGAAGAAAACGACTGACGCCGAAAGAGTGCGACCCATACCGCGCCGCTCCAGGTTGTTGACCAGCGGAAACAGGAGATAGGCGATGATGGCTGCAACGAGGACGAGCAGCACGAGGTCGCGGCCGTATACCAGCAGCATCCCTACGGCGACAAGCACCGCAAGCCACAGCACGGCTTTAAGCCAGGGGATCCGCGTCGTCATCAGAGATAGGGCGATCCGGTGTAGCGGCGATCTCTCGGCTGGGCATGGCAGAACCTGTTTTCAGGCGCTCATAGTCTTTGCGCATGGTCTCTAACTCGTCGCTCACCTCCACGAGGCGGATGCCGACGAGGCGCGACAACGAGAGCAAAATCTTGACGCCTAGGCGCGGATTGCGGTCGAGCAGGCCCAGGAGATCGGGCTGAAAAAGGCTGAGCAGCATGCAATCCGACTTGGCGCGTGCGGTGGCCGAACGGATGACTTCGTTGAGCAAGGCGATCTCGCCGAAGAAATCGCCATCGTTGAGCTCGACCAGCTCCCGGCCCGACGGCTCGCTCTGAATCGACACCACGCCCTTCGCGATGATGTACATGCCGAGACCAGGCTCACCCTGCGTGAAAATCAACTCGCCGGCAACGTATTCGCGTCGATGAAGGAGGCGTTGAAGAACGGCGATGTCACGGCGGCTGAGGTCGTCGAACAACGGGATATTGCGGAGGACATCCTTCTCTCCCCCCTCGGTACCTCCGAGCACGTTTCTCCAGAGGCTGTGCATAGACACGGTGGTTGAGGGCAGAAAGGCCAGAATTCCCGACAGGCAGGACCATTTCAAGGTACGGTGCAACACCCTTATTGTGCATGAATGAGCGCTATGCTAGGCAATCCCTTGCAACGGCATAGTTTCTGTGTTGACCGGCCGAGCGCCTTGCCGTACCCTTGACATCCTCACGTTCTTCCGTTTACAGACTAGGACTTTCCACCGTGTTTCACTGGCCTTGATTCTCATTGCGGGTGCTGGTTTTGTTCTCGCATCCTGCGACTCGGTCATGGACTCCTTCGGCCCACGGAGGTCACGTTTGAAGGCGTCACGTATGCAGCCATTGGCCAGGCCCAACTCGATGTGTCAGACGACGGCCTCGTGGTGGGCAACATTGGCTCGTCGGGCAACGACGGCGTGCGCGTAACGTCGGACATGCCGATTGAGGTAGCGGACGTTCGCACGTTACCCGTCAGCATTCCGAACAATGGCCGCTGGGGATGCAGGTGTTCGGCGAAACATCCAGTGGGCGGACGGCGCTCGCTACGGTCTGGAACGAAGCCGTCAACGCGGAGGAGCATGACATTTTGTTCGACTTCGCGCCGGAAATGAACGTTTCGCTGATGATAGTCGAGTACTACTTGGGCGGGCTTCTTCAACATTCGGCGGAAGTTCCTCTGGATGGCGCCGGAAACCGCTCGTCGCGCGCTGCTGTAGCCGGACGCGGCTCAGGTGGGCCCACGTCGGTATACGTAATCTGCATTAATGGAGAGCTTATCGTGGCTACAGACTACGACGGTGACGCCCCATTTACGGGCTGTGCTGGCGAGTTGCTGACCAACGTGCCCGGATCTAAGGAGCCAGTTTGCGTCGACTTTGTTCGCGCGCGCCCGATTACAGAAATTGCGTTTCCCGAGGCTACAAGCGTGGAGATCACCGCGCGCACGTTACCGCAGTTCACCATTACGGACGGGTCGGTAGAGCACTCGTAGGCCCAGTTTTCAAACTTTAGGAGCGGGAGGTTGAGGCCAAGGGGCCATCGCCTATTCTAAATCGGAAGCTCGACGATAAAAGTCGCTCCTTCGCCTTCGGAGCTTTCCAGGCTCATCGCGCCGCCGTGCCCCTGCGTAACAATCTCGTAGGACAGTGAGAGGCCGAGCCCCGTGCCTTCGCCGGACGGCTTCGTTGTAAAAAACGGTTCGAAGATCTTTCGGCGGATGTCCTCGGGAATGCCCGGGCCGTTGTCGGCAATACGGATTTCGACGGCGTGCGCGCGTCGCTTCGTGGACACGGAAACCGTTGGCCGGAAGCCTTCCCCACGTTTCTTCGACTCCTCCTGGACAGCGTAAAACGCATTGCCTAACAGATTGATGAGTACGCGTCCAATTTCCTGTGGGATGAGTTCGACCTCGCCCGCGTCGGGGTCAAAGTCCAGCTTCATCTCGATGTCGAACTCAATGTCTCGCGCACGCTGCCCGTGGAAAGCGAGGTTGGTGTACTCCTCTACATATGCATTGATGTTTACGACCGAGCGTTCGCCAGTGCCACCTCGTGAGTGCTGAAGCATGGCGTGGACGATCTTGTCGGCGCGCTGCCCATGGTCGTGGATGCGCCGGGCGTTCTCCTTTAGATCCTCAATCAAGTCCCTCACTTCGGGGAGCACCTCGCCAACTGGGCGCGATGGGTCCGCGCTCAGCTCCTCGTGGAGCTCATCGGCAAGGTCCACGCTCAACTCGGCGAAGTTGGTGACGAAGTTGAGCGGGTTCTTGATCTCATGGGCAATCCCGGCCGTCAGCTGCCCCAGCGACGCCAGCTTCTCTGCCTGGATGAGCTGGGTTTGCGTGGTCTTGAGATGCTGATGGCTTTCCTCAAGCGCGGTGTAGGCCTTCTCCAGTTCGTGCGCCTGTTCGAGCTCGGCTGCCTTCCGTTCGTTCTCCACCTTGAGCACCCTGGCCTCGGCCTCTGCCATCTCCGCACGCAACTCGGCCTCACGGCGCTCGGCACGCACGCGTTCCTGTTTGAGAAGCCTTTCGCGCTGAAACCGATTCGCTACGACAACGAGGCCCACGAAGAGCAGGGCGTACAGGAAGTAGGCCCAGATGGTGCGCCACCAAGGCGGTGCCACGAAAATCCTGACCGCAAGCGGTTCTTCGCTCCAGACGCCATAGGCGCTGGCGGCCTTTACACGAAGCGTATACCGGCCGGGGTCGATGCCCGTGTAGACAGCTCGCCGCTCCAGCCCCAGGTCTCGCCATTCGTCCTCGAATCCATCCAGCATAACGGCGTACCGGTTCTGATCTGGGTCGCTGAAATGAAGCGCTGCAAACTCGAAAGTGACCACCAGGTGATCGTGGTCGAGGTAGATGGCATCGGCAACAGGTGCAGCTTCCTTGAGGGGAGCATCTTCACCATACACGACCTCCTCTCCCAGAATCCGGACGCTGGTGAGGGCTACTTGTGGCGGGTAGGGGTTGGATGTGCTTATTTGCGATGGATCAAACGCGATGAGCCCGTCGGCTCCTCCGAAAAACAGGGTGCCGCTCGGCGAGCTAAAGGCGGCGTCCGTCAAAGAGCGCAGCCCTGGAGTTCGCTCGCTGTCGAACACGCGAAAGGTCTCGGTTACCGGATCGAAACGCGCCAGGCCCCGGCTCGTGCTCAGCCACAAAAAGCCCGACGCGTCTTCCACGATGGCGCGCACGGCATTGCCGGGCAGGTCGATATCAGGTCTGACTGGGCTCCGGTCGCAGCCCGCATACGAACGGAGGCGACCGGTGGGTGGGACGATTCGGTCGCGGTCGAGAGGTTTGCGAGTCGAGGCGGAAGGCTTATACAC
>JADFLK010000178.1 GCA_022564455.1 Bacteroidota bacterium | reverse complement strand
GCTATTGTCAGCCAGGGGCTTTCGGTGCGTGAGGTAGAGCGCCTCGTACGCTCGCAACGGCTCGTATCGCCCAAGAAAAAAACTTCGGCAGAACCGAAAACACCGGGCCAGGCAACGCTCACGCCGCGAGACCGGCTGGAAATTGAGGCGTTCGAGGCGCGGCTCCGCGAGCACCTCGGAACCAAGATCGAAATCCAGCACAAGCCCACCGACCATAGCGGAACCATCCAGATTACCTACTTCTCACTGGAAGATCTGGAACGCCTCATCTCGCAGATTGCGAATTACTAGCACACCGGTGGGTCGGCTCGTCATCCTTTTTGCAGGAGTGCTGCTCGCGCTCGCCGTTGCGTCGGCGCAGGCGCAGGTTGCTGCCGATTCCAGCCTGACTCCGGCGGAATCCGATGTGACAGCATCCGACAGGCCATCGGATCTCTCCGAACTCCCCTCCCCAAACGGGGCTCTGTGGCGTTCCTTGGCAGTGCCGGGATGGGGGCAGGTTTATGTGGGCCAACCTGTCAAAGCTCCGCTCGTTATTGGTGCGCTCGGTGGGCTGGCTGGCCTCTCCATCTACCTCAACAGCCGATATACGCGCTATCGGCACGCCTACCTCTACGTTGTCAACGAGGAAACGCCGGACGCAACGACGCCCAATCCCAACAGCCCCTTCGCATCGTTTTTTCAGGATTGGATAGACTCTGGGGCACAATCGGCGGCAGCAACACGCCAACTGCGCGACGATGGCCGCCGCAATCGCGACCTCACCCTGCTTGGCACAGGCCTCGTTTACGCCCTTCAGGCGCTGGACGCCTACGTAGGCGCGCATCTTGTAGACTTCGATGTCAGTGAAGACCTCTCCCTCCATCTGCTGCCCTCACCCGAAGGGCCGCAGCTCGTTGCCGTAATACAACTATAGTATTCGCTTCGCTTGTAACTTGTCGTACGAGCACACAACACGGCTTTTGCGGTATCGGAAGAAGAAGCGACGCAGCGTTTCACCAGATATTGCGTGCGCAGGCCCGCCCGAGTCCCCTATCTTTCGTGGTTCTCTCATTTGTTAGCACAGGCGTCGACGACCAGTTAGTCTGCGCCTGGTATGTTTTCCATGATCGCACCCAGTCTTGCGGATTAGCCGCGCAGGGTGTCCAAACCTATGCCGACTCCCGGCACCGCCCCTGCCATCTTCGAGAAAGCCATGCGTTTTCTCGAACCCGGTGGGGATTACGCTCAAATCAGGGCGCGCGACCTGTACCCCTACTTCCGCCCTATTGAGGTTAGTGAGGGTACGCGCGCGGTGATTAACGGCCGTGAGATCATTATGGCGGGGTCGAACAACTACCTCGGGCTCACTGGGCATCCGAAAGTAGTGGAAGCCGCACAGGCTGCGATTGGCAAGTACGGCACGGGTTGTACGGGCAGCCGCTTCCTCAATGGCACGCTCGACCTCCATCTGGAACTTGAAGAGCGATTGGCTTCCTTCATGGGTACCGAAGGCTGCGTGCTCTTCTCCACCGGTTACATGACCAACCAGGGTGTCATCCAGTCGGTAGCCGGCAAGGGGGATGTCATTTTCTCCGACAAAGACAACCACTCGTGCATTCTGGCCGGCACACAGGTTTCGCTTGCGGAGACGATGCGCTACCGGCACAACGATATGGATCACCTGCGGAAGCAGTTGGAGCGAGTAAGCAGCGAGAAACCGGCAGCCGGGAAGATCATTATTTCCGATGGCGTTTTCTCGATGAACGGAACACTCGCCCGAGTTCCCGAACTCGTCGCGCTGGCTGAGGAGTTCGGCGCTGGCCTGATGATAGACGACGCGCATGCCGTCGGCGTGGTAGGAGAAGGCGGCCGAGGCACGGCGTCGGAGTTCGGCCTCGCGGATAAGGTGGACCTCATCACCGGCACGTTCTCGAAAAGCTTTGCTTCACTGGGCGGTTTTGTAGTAGGCACGCACGCGGTTACCGAGTACATCCGCCACATGGCCCGCACGCATATCTTCAGCGCTTCCATGCCACCTGCAAACGTGGCTACGGTGCTCGCTTGCCTCGACATCCTCGAAGCCGAGCCCGAACGCCTCGACCGGCTCGCCGAGATCTCCGATCGGATGCGGAACGGCTTTAACTCGCTGGGCTTCAATGTGTGGACGAGCCAGACGCCCATCATTCCGGTCGTCGTCGGCGATATGGTGACGTGCTTCCAGTTTTGGAAGGATTTGCTGGAGGAAGGCGTCTTTGTAAACGCGGTCGTTCCGCCGGCCGTACCGGCAGGGCAAGCGCTGATGCGCACCAGCTACATGGCCACCCATACCGACGAAGAACTCGACCGCATCCTCGACGCCTTCTACTGCGTTGGCGTGAAGCAAGGGGTGATCGGCGCGAATGGCCAGCCTGGTTCGCACACCGGCAACGGTGCTGATAGCGCGTGAGAGGGCGGAAGGATTCTCCGCAGTTTGTGTAATTGCTTTGGCTACACATGTGAGAAATTGTGGCCGGCTCCGTGCCAAGCGCTCGTCAGGCCTGTTGACGTAGTTTTGTGGCCTCACCATCAAAACATCCCTGTATGTCCGCCCCATCCGTTACCGTCCAGCCTGTAGCCTCCGGCCGCGACCATCGCCGGTTCATCGACTTTGGCTACAGCCTCTACGACGGTGATCCGTACTTCGTGCCGCCGCTTCGGATGGACCAGGCGACGGTGCTCAACCCGAAGAAAAACCCCTTCTTCGAGCACGGCGAAATCGGGCTCTTTCTGGCGAAGGACGGGCGCAGCAAGGTTGTAGGGCGGATCGCCGCCATCCGCAACGGCATGCACCTCAAGAAATACGACGACAACGTCGGTTTCTTCGGTTTTTTTGAGACGGTGGATGACGAGGCCGTCGCTGATGCTCTGCTGGTTGCCGCAGCCGGATGGCTCCGCGAACGCGGCCTGACCGCCATGCGCGGCCCCGCTAACCCCTCCCTCAACGACACTTCTGGCCTACTGGTGAAGGGCTTCGACCGGGAGCCATCCATCCTCATGGCCTACAATAAGCCGTACTACGAGGCGCACCTGCTGCGACACGGCTTCGAACGGAAGATGACAATGTTCGCCTATTACGCCCACAAAAAGTACGTGAGCCTGGAGAAGCTGGAACGGGGCGCGGCAATTGTTCGGCATCGCAATCCGAACCTCAAGCTCCGTACGATGAACATGGACCGGTTCATGGAGGACGCCATGATTGCCATGGACATCTACAACGATGCGTGGAGTGAAAACTGGGGCCACGTCTCCATGACGACCCACGAGTTCGAGCACCTCGCCAAGGATCTCAAACAGATCATCGAGCCCGATCTCGTCTACTTCCTTGAGCTGGACGGCGAAACAGTTGCTTTCTCAGTGACCATCCCGAACATGAATCTGGCCCTCAAGCACGTGAAAAACGGGCGGCTGCTGCCGATGGGCCTTCCAAAGCTGCTCGCGCGGGCGAAGTTCGGAGGGGTGTACGAAACGCGGATGCCGCTGATGGGCGTCCGCAAGGCCTACCACGGCCGCGGCTTCGACGCGCTGATGGTTCTCGAAACCATCAAACGCGGAACGGCGGCGGGGTACGACTCCTGCGAAATGAGCTGGGTGCTGGAATCGAACACGCGCCTCGTTAATGCGATGGAGAACATCGGCGCCATCGTCGACAAAACTTACGCGCTGTTCGAGAAAGCGCTTTAGTTCTTGGCTCTTCGTGCTTTGTGCTTTGGGTCTTTCATTCATGCTACCAGGTAATCCCCAAGCACGAAGCACAAAGACCGAAGCACGAATCTCCTTCGTCTATTTCGACCTCGACGATACGCTCCTCGATCATCGAAAGGCAGAGAAAGCAACACTGGCAGACTGCCAGGAACACTTTGCCGGGCATCTGAGCGGGCACAGCCTCGCCCACATTCAGGAGACGTACCACCGGCTCAACGCCACGCTGTGGCGCGATTACGGAGCCGGCATCATCACCAAAAGCGATCTGAAGCGGTTGCGGTTCGAGCGCCTGCTCACTGCTCTGGAGGTAAATACGATCGCCCCGGATGTACTCGGCGAGCACTATCTGAACCGCTACGCGCACCACTGGTCGTGGATCGAGGGTGCCGAGGTTGCCTTCCACGCCATCGCTGATCGCTTCCCCGTCGGCATCCTGACAACCGCCGCGCGGTTTTCTCAAGCCGGTTGTCTTGAGCCCGTTGGCCTGAAGGAGTCCCGCTCGCGGCCCTCCGGTCAACCGCGTGAGACGTTCACCGGCGGCCACGGCCGGTCTCCTTATCTGAACCGTCTTCCTCCCGGCGTCTCAGCCTTGCCTGAACAACTCCACGCCCATTGCCCGCGATCAATGACCCAGGTCAATGCACCCGGACCCCGGAAAGCCAAATATGGTTGACAGGGGCGGCGCCCGCATGGCAGCATGAATGATAATGCGACTGAGTTGCATTATCATTCATGGAGAGACCGATGCAAAGCCGGGCTGGTTCGACGAGTCACTCGCTGCAGCCGGACCGCCGGCCGGGGCCTCGCGAGCGTGCCCGGGGGGTAAGCCATGCCAACGAACGCCTCCTCACAGCGCTCGGCCGGGCACAACAGCCTCACGGCGCCCGGCCCATCTTCCTGGCGTGACGATGGACTCATACTCTCCTACAGCCGCCGGTCGTGAACAAGGTCTTGCGCCATACCGACGGAAAGACCGGAGCGGATCCGTGGCCGCGCCTTTCGAGACGGCCTGGGAGCCCGCCTTTGCGAACGATCTGGCCGAAGCGCAACCGGAGTGCTTCGGTCCAACGAAAAACACCAGGAGGAGACAACGGATCATGGCTGTGCAGGCCCGTATCATCGCCGGTCTTATAGCCGGGGTTGCCGCTTTGTCGCCGGCCATCGCAGCGGCAAGCGAGGTCAACATTTCCTCTTACCGGAAGGAACATCTGATCCGGCCCCTGTTGGACGCGTTCACCGAGGCCTCCGGAATCAAGGTGAATCTCATAAGCGGCAAGGCCGAGGCCCTCCTGGTAAGGCTCAAAAGCGAAGGCATGAACAGCCCTGCCGACGTATTACTGACAGTCGATGCCGGGCGTCTCATCCAGGCCAAGAAAGCTGGCGTCCTTCAGCCCATCCGATCGGAGGCACTCGAGGCAGCCATTCCGGCCCAATACCGCGACCCGGAAGGCTACTGGTTCGGCCTCGGCGTGCGCGCACGGGCGATCTTCTACAATGTGGAGCGGGTCACCCCCGCCGAGCTTTCGACCTATGAGGCGCTCACCGACCGCAGGTGGAAGGGGCGTATCCTGGTGCGATCGTCGAACAACATCTACAACCAGTCCCTGCTGGCATCCCTCATCCAGCACCACGGCGTGGCCAAGGCCGAGGCCTGGGCGCGCGGCA
>JADFLK010000177.1 GCA_022564455.1 Bacteroidota bacterium | reverse complement strand
GGGGTCGGCGCAGTGGGCAGCCTCGCAGCGGGCGTCATCCTGATCACGATGGCCTCACTGTTGGGCACGGTCTGGCAGATCGTCGGCGCGGCCGTGTTCGCAGGGTCGATGTTGCTGCTCTATTCGGCCTCTACGGTGTACCACGGGGTAACCCGGCTGCGGCTCAAGGCAAGGCTCCGCGTCCTTGATCACTCCGCCATTTTCATCCTGATCGCGGGTTCGTACACGCCGTTCATGCTTGTAGGGCTGCGTGGAGGCTGGGGGTGGTCGCTCTTTGGCGTCGTTTGGACGTTAGCAGTAGTTGGCATCATTCTCAAACTATTTCTGACAGGCCAGTTCAACCGGACGTCCACGGCCATCTACCTCGGTATGGGCTGGCTGGCCATCGTTGCCATTATCCCATTGGTCCAGGCGCTGGACCCCTTCACCTTCTTCTGGCTCGTTGCGGGAGGTCTCCTCTACACAGCCGGAACGTACTTCTTCATCAGCGAACGCATTCCCTACGGACATACCATCTGGCATCTTTTTGTGCTCGGAGGAAGCATGTGCCATTTCGTTGCGGCGTTCGCGCATTTGGCGCCGCTGGGGTAGAAGGACGTGCTGACGGCTACGCCTGCGCCGACTCGCGCTCGGGGGCAATGGCTATACGGTTCTCGATATCGTACCGGGCGCCTTCCGCCAACACGTGGAGTTTGAGGCCAATCAGGCTCACGGCCTGCCCGGGCCGGGCGGAATCCATGGAGGAGTAGTCCAGGCTTGTTGGATCTATGACGGTCGCGCCGCCGCTCCCCACAACTTCAAAAACATTGTCCGGATCAATGAAAATGGCCGTGTCTTCATCGAGCCCAATACCGATGGCGAACGGGTTCAATGAGATAGCCGAAAGCAGCCGGCCAATGCGATCGCGCTGGCGGAAATGCTGGTCGACAATGATGCGGTTGATGAGCCCAAGGCCCGGCGCCAGGATCACGCCGTCTGCCCTCGGGGTTGCCCCGCTGGGCCCACCTGCAATCATGTGCTCGGGGATGATTGCCGCACCGGCCGAGGTGCCCCCGACATGGACGCCATCCGCGTTCAGCCTACGGAGCATCTCGGCGACGGGGGTGCCTCCGAGGATTGTGGAGAGCCGGAGCTGATTGCCTCCGGTCAGAAACACAGCCGTAGCCCTCTCCAGCACACGCAGGTTCTTATCGAGAAAGGCGTCACTGCGTTCTTCCAGCGGCAGCGAAACCGCCGATTCCACCATCAGATCCTCAAACAGTTCGACGTAGCGTTCGCCCTTGTCCTCCAACTCGGAGGCTGTCGGGATGATGACGATCCGTGCTTCCTCGCCGCCCGCTATCCGCACAAAACGGCGCATGATGGGACGGTCGCCGTCCTTGTTCTCTGCCCCGCCGACGGGGACGATGTAGCCGCGTGGCGAGCCGCTGGTTCCTCTGGATGGCATGGAATTGTGTTGGGTTTGGTGGGTGGGTTACTCGAAGGTGCCCTTCACGGCGGGCTGCCCATCGCGGAGGTGCCAACGGCCTTGCACCATGACATCCACTACGCGATGTTCGGCGTCGAGGATGGCGAAATCGGCATCGAAGCCGACACGAACCATGCCCTTTCGATGCAGTCGGAGGTACCGAGCCGGATTCTGCGTAAAAAACGGCGCAATCTGTTCGAGCGGGTGGCCTGAAACCAGAAGCTGCTTGAGGAGATCCGCCAATGCCTGAGAGGTAGCGAAGCCCATGCGAAGAAGTTCGCCCTGGTCATCGAAGTGCGGGAGGCAGCCACCGCCATCGGAGGACACGGTCAGGCGCTCGGCAGGCAAGCCGGAATCAATAAAGCGCCGGACGGCTTCTGCCGCACTTACCTCGTCTTCAGCGGCTTCGTCATCCGGGAACGCCGTCACGTCGATGGTCACGCCGCGCTGTGCAAGGTCCAGCGCTTCCTCAAACAAGGCACGTCGGCGATTGACGTGGGTCGGATGGAAGGTCCGTGGCGGGATCTCTGTCTCGTTCAGAGCACGTCGGACGAATTCGAGGCCGCGCGAACCATCCCCCAAGTGAAGGTGGAGTACACCCGCTTTTCCAGTCATCAATCCCGCTACGTGGCATTCACTCGCCACGCGAAGAAACTCATCGAACGTGGGCTGGCTGGAGCGGTGGTCGGAGATCGCCAACTCGCCAAACCCGATAACCTCCTCCAAATGCACAATGTCACCGCGAACCGATCCGGTTAGCGTGGTTGGAGGAAGGTGGTAACCACCCGTCCACGCATAGGCGCTTAGGCCCTCGTTACGCAGCGCCTTCACTTGCGTCAGCAGCCCACTCGTGGACCGCGTGAGGTCGTCCGTGCCCAACAACCCAACGACTGTGGTCACACCCGCCGATGTGTAGCGTGAGAGCATCGGCGCAGGTGCGCGGGTGTGCGCTCCGGCCTCACCGCCGCCGCCGGTAACATGCACGTGCGCGTCCACGAGACCCGGAATGAGCCGCTTGCCTTCCAGATCGATCTCCTCGATCTCTGGGCCTTTCACAACCGGTTTCTCCTCATCCCCAAGTTCACTGATGTAAAGCACCTGGCCACCGCCCACCAAAACGTGCCGCCGGCCGAGGTGCTCGGGGGCGAAGACATCGGCATTTAGCAATAAATGGAGCGGCGCAGAACTGGCCATGCATAATCGGGCGAACGAAGCGGCGAAGATACCGTCTATCCCTTGCTTGGGGTGCATTCGCACCGTCCTCAACATTTTCGATTTGAAATCACCGAGCATCCGAACCTGAGCGGCCCTCGGGCGTGTAGGGGTGGCCCCATCCATTCTCTCTCATAATGCCGGACTTCGACAATCTGGATCCGTTTTCTTCTTTCGATCCGGCTCAAGACGAATTAGAGCCGCGCCTGGACCCTGCTTCCGATACCGTCGCAACCCGCGTGCTGGTGAGCGGCGAGACCGGCGTAGCGTTCGATGCGATTGCGCTTTTTGCCGAACCGATGTTCGATATCTACGATCTGGACCCGGCAGAGGCCTTCGCCATCAAGCAAGACCCTTCCGACGCCGACCCCGAGATGGTGACGGTGCTTTCAACCGCGCGCGTGCTGTGGGCCTTCTTCTCCCTCCCGCGGAAAGAACGCGCCCACAAGCGGCCGCTGCTGGCGGCGCATCTGGTCGGCGACCAGCCGAACGAAGAGGATTGGCTGGAAATAGAGGGGCTGTTGGAGGCCGTGGAGCCGTACTGGTCGGCGATGCTCCCGGACGAAATCCAGGCCGCGCAGGACACCGGCTATCCCACGCTCGGCTTCGACGACCTCCTCTCCCATCCCGCCTTTGAGCTTTCCGAGGAGCCCGAGGATCTCGCGTATGGTCCGGATTCCCTCAGCGAAATGGAAGCGCGGGCGTTGTTCGCGCAGCCCCTGCTGGAAGATCCGGCCGTGATGGTAGATGCGGACGCTTTCGAGCAAGCCGTGGAGCGCGCAAACGCGTACTGGCACCTCGCGACCGTGCCCGAGGCCCGGCAGGAACATGCGCTGGGCGAGCTCATGTCCCAGCTCTCGCAGGGCGACGGCTCTTCGGATGCCATCCGCTCGGAGGCGCGGCTTATGGTGGACCGCTTCCATGAGCTTTTTCCGAAGCGGTAGTGGTTTGCGGAGATAGAGGACGGCAGCGGCTTGCCATTATCCGTCCGGCTGGGTTTTATTGCAGCTAGGAGTCTATCGGATTCGGGAGGATTCTACTGCGCCGGCCGTGAGTCGGCCCATTCCCCCGATCCGCTCGCTACGAACCCCTAAGTCCAACCGGCTCCTAGTCCGTTGTCACCTTTTGCCCATGAGTCATCTGCCAACCAACCTCACCACGAAGATCCCGTTCAACAGCTCGCCGAAGCCCGCGCTGGGTTTGACGCCTGGTTCATTGTTCCAGCGCGGCGTCACTTGCGGTTTGGGAACTGGAGCCCCTTCCGGCGTGGTTTATAACGCCTCATATTCTTTAAGGCTATGCGCTTACTCGCCATCTCTTTACTTCTCCTCCTCGCGCTACTAAGTGGCGTGGCCGGCTGCGACCTCTTCGGCGACTCCGGTACGGGTGAGGCCAACGTAGCGTGGACGATCCCGACTGCTCTTGACAATCTTGACCTTACGCAGCCCGTGGTGGAAGATGGCCTGACCTACGCTGTCTATGACCATTTCCTCAAGGCCGTTAACGCCCACGACGGCCAAGTATTATGGTCCATTGACCTTGGCAATGGAAGCCATCGGATTAGCTCCCGAAAGCTCCTCGAAGACGGTGGGCCAGGCGGCCGACTCTTCCTGGAGCATACCGATTGGGTCAAGGCCTTTGACAAGGAAACCGGCCGCCTCCTCTGGCTTGCCGACCTCGTCGGGTTCCCGATTAAGGACCTCACCAAAATGGTCCAGGACCAAGATTACCTCTACCTCTCCGGGCGCGGCGCCGCGCTCCAGGTTCGGAAGGCCGACGGCGCGATCACCCACCGCTTCGACCTCCAAAGCCGTGCGCCCGCCGGCATCATCCAACCCGCCTACGACCTCGGAGTCTCCGACGACGGCCTCCTCTATATTCCTACAGGCTACAGCGTCCCCGGTGATTCCATTACCATCCGCGGCAACGTCTATTGCTTCGATACCGCGACTGGTGACGAACGGTGGGTGTTCGAAGTGCCGAACCGGCGGTGGGTGCGGCCGGGCACGCCGGACACCGTATGGGCCGACGTAGGGGCGAGCGGAGCGGTGGTGGACGGGGATCGCGTAATCATTACGACTACGACGCAGGTCATCGCGCTGGACCGGTTTACAGGCGAGGTGCTCTGGGAGCGGTTTATGCCGTTGGAGAGCGGGTTCTGGGTCGGGCCGACGGGGGCTAACGGCGCCGTATACGTCGGCGGGATCAGCAGGTACGTCCACAAGATCGACGCCGCGACCGGAGAGACCCTCTGGCGCATCCTGGTCGAGGGGAGTCTGACGCCGATCATCGTCGTGCGCGACGGGCGGGTCTACTTCACCGACGATGCGTGGGGCGAATTGTGGGTGCTCGACGACGCCACGGGCGAGCCTGTCTGGCACGACCAGCCACTAGACCACCCGGAGACCCAGGAGCTCTACTTCTCCCCGGTAGGAGTAGGTGAGCGGTATATGGTGGTGGTGGGCGATAAATATGTCTACGGACTAACAAAGCCTTGAACCTCTTAAGAGGCTGTTGAAATATCCCATCTTGCCTGCGACGGCCACTCTTGCCCGATCTCTGCGTTACGAAATACTCGCCGAATCACCGATTCGCCTACGATTTAGCGCCTTGATCTCGACCAAGATTGGCTCGTCTCGGCGACAGAGCGGATAATTCAACAACCTCCTAAAACACCTCTGTGTTATGAAGTATACGTTTTTGCTACTCTCC
>JADFLK010000176.1 GCA_022564455.1 Bacteroidota bacterium | reverse complement strand
AGAAAACCGTGTACGAGCAGGGCCTCGTGGGCGTGCTGCGGGACATCCACGACAAGCTGGATGCGGCCGTCGCCGAGGCCTACGGCTGGCCTGCGGATCTACCCGATCAGGAGATTCTGGAGCGGCTGGTGGCCCTCAACGCGGAGCGCGCCGCCGAGGAAGCGCAGGGGCACGTCCGCTGGCTGCGCCCCGAGTACCAGGCCCCGGACGCAGAGGGTACACAGATCGATCTGGCCGTCGAGAAACCAAAAGCCACCAAAGCCAGGCGCGCCGCCATCCCGTGGCCGGACGCCCTGCCCGCGCAGATGCAGGCCGTTCAGCGATTGCTAATAGAATCAGATACCCCGCTGGAGGCCGCCACTGCCGCCCGGAGCTTCAAGGGCCGCACCTCCAAAAAGCGCCGCGAGGCCATCGACGAAATCCTGGAAACACTGGCGGGCCTCGGGCTGGCCCGAAAGACGGAGGACGGGAGGTATTCCTCCTAATGTCTTTGCGAGGAGCGCCATCCTGTCTTTGCGAGGAGCGAGCACAGCAAGCGACGCGGCAATCTCGTGGGCCCGAGCACGCGTCCATAGAGATTGCTTCGCTTCGCTCGCATTACCGGCATTCCCCGGCAAACAATTCGCGGAATGGCTTGCCGGATTCGGCGGCGATGCCTACCCTTCCGCCATGCCCGAGACGTCCTCCCCTCACGAGATTATCCGCGCTGCCCTCCCCGATGGCACGAGCGATGTGCCACCGCCCGATCTCGTCGTTTCGCGGCCGCCCGTGGAAGACCGCGCGGAAGCGTCGGAGGCGCTGCGGCTCTGCGTGATCGACCTGGGCACGAACTCCTTCCACGGCATCATTGTAGATGCCTTCCCGGACGGCACGTTTGCGATTCTGGACCGCCAGAAGGAAATGGTGAAGCTCGGTGAGGGCGAATTTGCCGAGCACATGCTCACCGAGGCCGCGATGGAGCGGGGCATGAACGCTCTTCACACCATCAGGGAGGTGGCTGAGGGCTGGGGCGTGAGCGCCTATCTCGCGTGCGCCACCAGCGCCATCCGCGAAGCCGCCAACGGCGGCGAGTTCATCGACCGGGTCCGGCACGAAACGGGGATCGTCGTGCGGCCCATCGCCGGCGAGACGGAGGCGCACCTAATCTACCTCGCGGTGAGCCAGATTGTGGACCTCTCCGAGCCGTCGCTGCTGGTGGATGTAGGCGGGGGATCGGTCGAGTTCATCGTGGCCGATGCCAAAGGGGCGCACATGCTGGCCTCGTTGCCGCTGGGCGTCCAGCGCCTAACCGAGCAATTCATCACCACCGATCCTGTCAACCGGGCAGAGTCCCGGGCGCTTCGCGACTACCTCCGCGAGCAGCTCAAAGACGTCTTTGCGGAAGCGCGGAAGCACGGGGTGCGGCGGGTGGTGGGTTCGTCGGGTTCGCTGTTGAGTATTGCCGAGGTAACGGCTGCTGCCTACGGCGATGTGGACGCTCCGGTCTTCGACCAGACGTTCGATGCCGGCCACGTCCGCGAAGTGACGCGGCGTATTATGAACTCGGATTATAAGAAGCGGCTTGCGACGCCGGGCATCGCCGAGCGCCGCGCCGACCAGATCGTGGCGGGCGCCATTCTGCTGGACGTGGTCCTCAAGGATCTGGGCATCGAGAGGTTCATCGTTTCGCCGGATGCACTGCGCGAGGGCATCGTCATCGAGTACGTGGCTCGAGAGCTGAAGTGGATCCGCCGCCTCTCGCCGTTCCGAACGCGACGCGAGAAGTCGGTGTACGAGCTTGCGATACGCCTTCGCTTCGATCAGGTCCACGCCGAGCACGTAGCGCAGTTGTCCCTCCAGTTGTTCGATGCTGCCCGCCCACTGCACGGGCGGGGAGAGGAGGAGCGAGAGTTGCTCGAGTTTGCCGCCATCCTGCACGATATCGGTTACGCCATCAGCCGCCGAAATCACCACAAACACGCCCTCTACATTATCCAGGAGGCAGATTTGCAGGGATTCACTCCAGAGGAAAAGGCCATCGTTGCCAACGTGGCGCGCTACCACCGCGCGGGCGTCCCCAAGCCCACGCACACCGAGTTTCAGCGGCTCGGTGCAGAGTCGAAGCAGCTTGTCCTTGAACTCGCCGCATTCCTCCGCCTCGCCAACGGCCTCGACCGCAGCCACCTCCGCAACGTCACACGCCTCGTGCCGCGCCTGGGCGACGACGCCTTCGTCCTCACCCTCTACACCTCCGCTGATCCTTCCCTCGACGTTTGGGCAGCCACGCAGGGGGCGGAGCTCTTTGAGACGGTCTTCAACAAGCCCGTGCGTATTGAGGTGGCCGACGGCTGACCGGTGAGTTTCCGCAGGCCTTGAGGACCCTCGGCGGGGCATTCATGTTTTCACGCAATTGCTACGCGCAGTATGTGCGTTCAGGGTAATTTCGTGGGTCTGCCCGGGCGCCGCCAAGCGGTCCAATTCACCCTCTGAGCCCAGCCGCAGCCGACTTCCTCGCCCATCCGCCCATGCTGGAAACGTTTCTGTTTTTCCTGTTTGCCGTTGTTGCGGTGGTTGGTGCGCTGGGGATGTTGATCGTGCGGAACCCGGTATCCAGCGCCTTGTGGATGATCATGACGCTGTTCGCGATCGCGTGTCTGTACATCACGCTCGACGCAGAGTTTATCGGAGTCGTTCAGGTGCTGATTTACGCGGGCGCCATCATGGTGCTGTTTCTGTTCGTGATCATGCTGCTGAACCTCGACTCGATGCCGAGGATGGAGCAACTGGATTGGCGGAAGGTGGCGGCGTTCGTTCTGGGAATCGTGGTGCTCGCTGAACTCCTCGCAGTGATTTCCTTGAGGCTCGACGTGCTGCCGGAAGCGGTCGCCTCCTCCGAGGCCGCAGAAGCCGCGAGCGCAAACAACATTGGCCTCGCGCTGCTGACCGAACATGCTTTCTCGCTGGAAATGATCGGCGTGCTCCTCCTCGCCGCGACCATCGGCGCCGTGATGCTGGCAAAGAAAAAATTTGTATAGCGTATTACGTATTAAGTGAATATCTACTAGCTCTTACGCAATACGCATCACGCACTAGCCAAATGCACCTCGCCCTCAACTGGTATCTCTCTCTCAGTGCCGTTCTGTTTGTGATCGGCGTGCTTGGGGTGCTGTTGCGGCGCAACGCGATCGTCATTTTCCTGTCCATCGAACTGATGCTGAATGCGGCAAACCTTGCGTTGGTAGCCTTCAGCCAAACTTTTGGCGACGTGGACGGGCAGATCCTCGTCTTTTTTGTGATGAGCGTGGCGGCTGCGGAAGCGGCTGTGGGCCTCGCCATCATCATTGCCCTTTTCCGCAACAAGGAAACCGTCAACGTAAGCGAGATCAATCTGTTTAGGGGCTGACGCCCCGACATAGTGCGTATTGCGTAAGGATCCACTTTCCAACATATACGCCACACGAAGTACGCAATAATCACTCATGCCTACCTCAGTTCTTCTCATCATCCTCCTACCGCTGGCTCTGGCGGTGTTTAACGGGCTGATGGGCTTGTTCGTGCCGGCGTACCGGAAGAATGAGTGGCTTATCGGAGGGCTGGGGACGGCGGCGGTGGCGATTCCGTTTGTGCTGGCAGTAAAGCTGTTCCTCGGCTTCCACGGCGAAGCGGAAGTGGTGACGTACTTCACGTGGATGGCTGCGGGCGACCTGCAGATCGAGTTCGCGTACAGGATCGATCAACTCTCGCTGGTGATGACGCTCATCGTCACGGGCGTCGGCGCGCTGATCCATCTGTACTCGATCGGGTACATGCACGGCGACGCTGGCTACTGGCGGTTCTTCGCGTTCATGAATCTGTTCATCTTCGCGATGCTCAACCTCGTGCTCGCGGAGAACCTGCTCGTGCTGTTTCTCGGGTGGGAGGGCGTCGGGCTGTGCTCGTACCTGCTCATCGGGTTCTGGTACACGGACCTGAAGAACTCGGCGGCAGCAAACAAGGCGTTCATCGTCAACCGCATTGGCGACTTTGCCTTCCTGCTGGCGCTGTTCGTCATCTTCGCGGTCGTCACGGAAAAGGTCGACGGGCCGTTCGGCTTCGACTTTACCACGCTCCTCGCGCCGGAGACCCTGAGTCTGTTTGGAGCCGGTACGTTGCTCGTTGTGGTGCTGCTTTTCTTTGTAGGCGCAACGGGAAAGAGCGCGCAGATTCCGTTGTTTGTGTGGCTTCCAGACGCGATGGCGGGCCCCACTCCGGTCTCGGCGCTCATCCACGCCGCCACGATGGTGACGAGCGGGTTGTACCTGTTGGCTCGCCTCAGCCCAATGGTACTTATGGCCCCGGCGGCCATGACTGTGATCGCAGTCGGCGGTGCTCTGACGGCCATCATGGCAGCGACCATCGCCATCACCCAGAACGACATCAAGCGAGTGCTCGCCTACTCAACCGTGAGCCAGCTTGGCTACATGTTCCTTGCTGTGGGCGTCGGCGCCTATTTCGTGGCCATTTTCCACGTGATGACGCACGCGTTTTTCAAGGCTTGTCTGTTCCTCGGCTCCGGCTCGGTCATCCGCTCGATGCACCACGTGGAGCACGAACTGGAGCACAAGGGCGTGCTCGGATCTCACGGGGAGCCAAACGACGATCCGCTGAAAAGGGTGGAACTGCCCTACGAAGGCGACTTCGACGCGCAGGACATGCGCACGATGGGAGGTCTTCGGAAGTACATGCCGTGGACGGCGGGCACCTTCCTCGTCGCCACGCTGGCGATTGCCGGAATCCCGCCGCTGGCCGGGTTCTTCTCGAAGGACGAGATCCTTTTCAAAGCTTTTGAACTGGGCTACAACGGGGAGATGTGGGCCTATTTCGTGTGGATCGTCGGGGTTGTGACGGCCGTGCTCACGGCCATCTACATGACGCGCGCTTACCTGCTCACGTTCGAGGGCAACCCGCGCTGGCCGGGTGCGATGGACACGAAGCCGAAGGAAAGCCCTTGGACGATGACGGCGCCGCTCGTGGTGCTGGCGGCGCTTTCCGTGGTGGGCGGATTTGTTGGCCTGCCTGCCGTTCTCGGAGGCAGCAAGATCCACCACTTCCTCGTCCATGATGGCCGCGGACCCGTTGCCGAGCCGCTGCACGAGCTTCACGTGTCACCTTCCATTGAGTGGGGCCTGCTGTTCCTCGGTCTGGCGATTGCGGCCGGCGGCGTGCTGTTCGCATGGTTCGTTATCCGTTGGGGAGCGCGTGGCCCCGAGGCCGACGCGTCGGTCAAGCGCTTCTTCGGCCCGCTCTACGGGACGTTCTCCCGCAAGTACTCCGTGGACCAGTTCTACCAGAAGGTGATCGTCAATCCGGTGGTGAACGGAGCACGCCTCGTCTTTGCCCCCTTCGACGAGAACGTGGTCGACGGCGCCGTCAACGGTGT
>JADFLK010000175.1 GCA_022564455.1 Bacteroidota bacterium | reverse complement strand
GTTCACCGACCAGACCGCCAAGACGGCGTTTATGCTCTTTCGGTCGCTGTATCTGGAGAGGAAGGAAAGGGTGGAGCGGTCCCTCTTCGGCGTTCAAGGTTTACGGGAGTTGCGAGCCAGCAACTTGCCACGATTTATCGACGACTGTGTACAAGTGCTGTGTTGGTCGTAGTAAGGACGCAGGGTTTCGGATGAAGTGGATAAACGGTTCGGCATAAAGGTCGCGAACCAGCGCGAGGACGAAGGCATCTTTTTTCGCCGTGGCCACACGCCACTCCTTGTCGGTGAATAGAATTCCACCACTCTCGTGGAATGTCCCTTTGACCTCCACGAATGTGGTCTGTGTCGAATCTATGATTTCAAAGTCATAGCCGCATGCAAAAAGCCGAGTGTCGAGGAGTTCTCCGGGTGTAGGCTGGTTTGTTTCGGAATGATAGGAGATGAAGTAATCCTCAGCCATACGTCCGGTTATTATCCGCTGTGCAGGGGAAACGGATGGCCCGCGCTCTTTTCTATCACTGGTGGTGATCTCGTGGATAATGTTTCTTACTTCTTCTGACGTGCGGAATGAGGCCTTATCGAGTATATCTCGCACGACATAGTACAGCCCTTCTTCATCCATTCCTTCAAACAATTCGACTATCCGCTGACGGCTTGGCCGTGGTTCACGTTGATACCAGCCCCTGCGTGGATTGTCGTGAAGTGGGTCAAACTCGTCCCGCATGTTCTTTAGCGTGTTGTGCTTGACCCCAAGTAGCTGGCTTGCGGCCTTATGAGTCGCATGGATTCCTCCAAACCCCAGTCTTGAGTACGCCTCTGTGTCGACCTTGGATTAATAGTAGGCGACGATCAACGCGAGAGCATTCTTCGGGTTCATTATATATCTCCCGTGCGCGATAGCGCGACACGCGTCGAATGAGTACTTGGGTGAACCTTGTTCAGAATGGTCGCTCGCTCGTTGAGCTCATAGGCCTGCCTAGCATACGAAACATGCACGAATGCGAGTATCTTCGGATGAGTTGGGTCAAGTGGAATCATAATCCGAACTGCAGAATGCTGGATTGGCTTCGATCTATGAGACTGTCCATGAGGTCGAGACCTCTTCGATTGCGACTAGACGGTTCGGTCACACTTCGCACGTCAATCAATGACCTTCTAGATCAGGTCCGAGCCCGAGATAAGGGAGTTTGGGGAACTCATCAATTGGGAATGGTTCTTCGAAGCCTTGTCGGAGCGAAGTTGCGACTTTCTCTACCTGAACGAGCAAACAGCGTTCATGGGGCTTCCGTCGTAGATAGCATCTCTCATCGAGAAGCCGACTTCCTTGTAGGAGAGACGGCAATTCACGTGACCGCCTTTCCTCAAGAACGGCTCATGGAAAGGTGTCGGACAAACATCGAAAGAGGGCTGCATCCTATCATTGTCACTCTGAGAGAACGAATCGGAATAGTCGAGGCGCTAGCAGAAAACCTCTCAATACTTGACAGGGTTGAGTTTTTTGATGTCGATCATTTCATTTCTCACAGTATCCAAGTGCAGAGCGGCTTCGCGAGGGAGCGACTGGAGTCAACAGTCGTCCAATTGGTCGCGGAATACAACTCCATCATTGATGGATGCAACGCCGATCCAAGTCTCAAAATCAGGATGTGAGAAGCGCTCTGGCTGACAGTAGCCAGTGATCGGGTTTGTGACTTCGAGTCACCACCCTCACTCAAACAACCCCACATACTCCCCGTACCCCTCACCATCAAGCTCAGCAACGGGGATAAACCGCAGCGCTGCCGAGTTGATACAGTACCGTAGCCCCGTGGGCTCGGGGCCGTCGTTGAAGAGGTGGCCGAGGTGGGAGTCGCCGCCCACGGATCGTAGCTCGTCGCGGAGCATCCCGAGTGACATATCATCTTCCATCTGGAAGTTGTCGGGCTCAAGTGGTTGCCAGAAGCTTGGCCAGCCGGTACCCGACACAAACTTGTGCGTCGAGCTAAACAGCGGCTCGCCGGAGACGACATCCACGTAGATGCCGGCCTCGTGGTTGTCCCAGAACTCGTTGTTGAAGGGCGGCTCGGTGCCGTCCTCCTGCGTGATCTGGTACTGCAACGGCGTGAGAACGGCGCGGAGCGAATCGAGTCGGGCCGGGTCGGATTCTGACTGCGCGTGAGACGGAGACCCGGAGACGCACCCTGCAAGGGCGAGGGCAACGACTAGCGCGAGGCTGAGGAGAGTAGGGTTCTTGGGAGTTTGCATGGTCCTGTAGATTTCAGAGTAGGTTCAGCGAGCCTGTTAGGAGGCTGTTGAACTATCCGCTCTGTCGCCGGGGCGAGCCAATCTTGGTCGAAATAAAATCGGCGATTCGGCGAGAATCTCGGAACGCAGAGATCGGCCGAGAGGGGCCGTCGAAGGTAAGATGGGATTTTTCAACAGTCTATTAAAATCAGGCTTTTAGTATCCTTCGGCGTGGACGAGATCGTCGAGCTTTTCATCGCCCCAAACGGCTTCGAGGCGCGCATCGCGGCGGCAGCCTGCTCGGTACGAATAGTAGCGGCCGGGGTCTTTCATGTAGAAGTCCTGATGGTAGTCCTCGGCGGCGTAGAAGGGCGCGGCATCAAGAATGGCTGCGGCTATGGGCGCGTCGAAACGGGTTTCGATCTCGTTGTAGGATGCATCGGCAACGTCACGTTGTGCGGCGGTCGCGAAGATGGCCGGCCGGTAGGTGTCGCCGCGGTCGCAGAACTGGCCGCCTCCGTCGAACGGATCCACGTTTCGCCAGAAGATGTAGAGGAGGTCCTCATAGGTGATGGTCTCCGAATCATACGCCACCTGGATCACCTCGTAGTGGCCGGTGCCGCCTCGCGTCACGTCGTTGTAGGAGGGATTCTCAAGGTGGCCTCCTGCAAATCCTGAAACCACGCTAACGATGCCTTCACGCCCCTCGAAGGCGGTTTCGGCGCACCAGAAGCACCCCATCGCAAAGACGGCGGTATCGGCATTCGCAATTAGCATTGGCTGCGCCTGGTCAACCGTTGGGGTAAGCGTCGCATTGGACTCCGTGCAGCCGAGAGCCGTCAAAGTGAGCACGGCGACGATGGAAATGCAGAGGGTGAGCGGACGGGGCATTATTGGGTCGTGGACGTTGGTGAGGCGCTCAAGACGGAAAAGCGGGGAAGGTGTTTCGCCATGTTCTCCGAGAAGCGGTAACGGTTGTATCACAACGGAGAAGGTAAAGGCGCCGCCGGATTGTTCTCCAAGGATTGGGAGAACGCCACCCGTGCGAGATCTACCTTATCACTCTTCATTCTTCATCTTTCAAAAATGCCTCTTGTAGCCATCGTAGGCCGTCCCAACGTGGGCAAGAGTACGCTGTTCAATCGGCTGACGGAGCAGCGGCAGGCCATCGTACACGATGAGCCGGGTGTAACGCGCGACCGGATTTACGGCGAGGTGGAATGGACAGGCGTGGAGTTCGATATCGTGGATACCGGAGGGTTTGTGCCGCGCTCTGAGGAGCGCTTCGAGGCAGCGGTCCGCGAGCAGGTCATGATCACGCTGGAGGAAGCCGACGTCATCTTGTTTGTGGTGGATACGGAAGTCGGCATTACCAAGCTGGACCAGGAAGTTGCCGAGCGGCTGCGAAGGGCCGAGCAGCCGGTGTTCGTCGTTGCCAACAAGTCTGACAACGAAACACGGCGATTGGATGCATCCGAGTTCTACAGCCTCGGATTCGAGCACGTCTTCCCTCTGAGCGCCATCAACGGGACGGGCACCGGCGATTTTCTGGACGCCGTCGTAGCCGCTCTTCCGGACGAGCCGGAAGATGAAGAGCCGGACGACGCACCGCGGATCGCGTTTATCGGACGCCCGAACGTGGGGAAATCGTCCCTCACCAACCAGCTTCTCGGGAAGTCGCGCGCAATTGTGACGGAAATCCCAGGTACTACGCGCGACTCGCTGGACGCCCGCATGGAGTACGACGGGCAGGAGATCGTGCTCGTGGATACGGCCGGCCTCCGCCGCAAGGCCCGCGTCCGGGAAAACGTTGAGTTTTACTCGATGCTGCGTACCGAACGCGCCATCCAGCACTGCGACGTGGCTGTGGTCCTCATCGACGCCACGACTGGCCTGGAGGCCCAGGACGCACGCATTCTCCACGAGGCCGAGCAAATGAAGAAGGGCCTCGTCATCGCGGTGAACAAGTGGGATCTCGTGGAGAAAGAAACCAACACGGCCCGCGACTTAACCACGAGCATCCACGAGCGCCTCGGCCTTCTCGACTACGTGCCCGTCGTGTTCATTTCAGCACTCACCGGCCAGCGCGCTACGAAAGTGCTGGATGTGGCCCTCGAGGTTCACAACGAGCGCATGAAGCGAGTCCCCACGGCTAAGCTCAACGAGGTGATACAAGCGGCTGTCAAGGCGCAGTACCCGCCGAGCTACCGGGGCCAGTACGTCAAAATCAATTACGCCACGCAGGTGCGTGATCGTCCGCCGGTGTTCGCCTTCTTCTCGAACTACCCGAAGGGAATTAAGGAGTCGTATCGGCGGTATCTGGAGAACCAAATTCGAGATGCGTTTGGGTTCGAGGGCGTGCCGCTGACGCTCTCATTCAAGCAGAAGTGAAAGCGATGCTACGATCCGACAATCAGCTCAATAAGTGAATCGATTACTTCGAGGCCCGCTCGCTCGCCTTTATGTTTCTTCGTGCTTCTGCGATTGAGAGCCGTTGGATGGTAGGAGCGGTACGTGTGCTCAGGTAGAAGATCATGATTGAGCTTGGCAAGGATATGCTCGTCGTATCCGCGTGCGCCCTCAATGCAGATCCCCGGAAACTGCTGCTTCAGTTCCCACGTGTAGTATCCGGTTGGTCCAGTAAAGAACACAACTACGTTTGGCTTGAGGATCTCAAGTTCCAGTTGCAGGAGCCTTGCTTCCCGAATGGCATCGCGGATTTCAGTCGTGGGCTTACCGTATTTCCCACCCGCCTTCTGTCGTTCTGCGAGCTTAATCAAATTGCTCCAGATGAAGGCGGGTGGGGTCGAGACATTGAGTGCCGTATTGATTTTGTGGGCGATCTGCCAGAAAGGAGATTTCTTCACCTTCTTGTTCTCTGCAAGATCGAATTCGCTGTGCCAGTTCATGAGCTTTGACGGGTTTACAGAGGAAACGTCGTGTTGCTCATGCCAGCCGCCGGTTTGTTGACCAACGACCATCAACCGGGAGCGCTGATCATTATATCTATCAGGAGCTCTTACGAGATGGGGCATTGTTAGCTCACGGTCTTCATAAAGGCGGTAAACCTCCACAATAGACTCCCACGCGTAAGAGTAGGCTTTTGCGAGGGCCCTATTTAGGTCGGGTCTTAGGTATTCCGTTCTCGTCATCATGGTAGTAAGGTAGAAGAGCGTGACGTCAAGCGTTTTTCAGAGCAAAA
>JADFLK010000174.1 GCA_022564455.1 Bacteroidota bacterium | reverse complement strand
CACGATGTACCGGTTGCTCAAGAAATACGAGATTAGTACGGAGTGAGTATTGCGTAGTGCGTAATGCGTATTCTGGAAGTGTCTCTCTTACGAGACTGTTGAAATACGTCATCCTGCCTGCGACGGAACCTCTCGGTCAATCTCGTCGTTGCCCCGCAGTACTGCGGGGCCGAATCACCGATTCGACTACGATCTCGCGCCTTGATCTCAACCGAGATGCACTCGTCTCGGCGACAGAGCACGTAATTCAACAGCCTCATTAGACGTACGATGACTCAGCTTTACGTCATTCGCAGCGAGGTTCGTGCCACGTTTTTATTGGCGGCGCCTCTTGCCCTCACGCAGCTTGCCCAGATGGCGATGAGCTTCGTGGACGTGATGATGATCGGCCGTCTGGGTACGGCTGCACTTGCTGGAGGTGTTCTCGGCAGCGTGCTCTTCTTTACCCCGCTGCTGGTATGCATGGGTGTGGTGATGGCCGTAAACCCGATGGTGGCGCAGGCCGTCGGCGCGGAGGACGGCGACGAAGTCGGCCGGTCTGCGCGGCAGGGCATGTGGCTGGCTACCGCTCTCGGCGTCCCACTCGTGTTTTTGTTCGGTCCGTCCGAGTGGTTCTTGCTGGCTATGGGGCAGGAGCCGGAGGCCGCAAGCCTGGCCGCCGACTACCTGCTGGCCATTCGATGGGGCATCATCCCGAACTTGCTGTTCACCGCGCTCCGGGGTTTTTGCGAGGGGCTCGCGAGGCCACGGCCCGTTCTCATCATCACCCTCATCGCCGTGGTCATCAATGCGTTCGGCAACTGGGTGTTGATGTACGGCAAGCTCGGGTTTCCGGCACTCGGGCTGGCCGGGTGTGGGTGGAGTTCCTCCATCGTGATGGCGGCGATGCTCGTGATGCTGGTCATCTACATTCGGTGGTCGCCTGGTCTGAAGACGTACCGCGTCTTCGCCGGGCTCCGCAAACCTGATCGTGCCCACTTCCGGACGCTTTTCAAACTCGGTTGGCCCATCGGCGCGCAGTTTGGGCTGGAGGCCGGGCTGTTCTCGGCCTCCACACTGATCATCGGGCTGTTCGGGACGACGGCGTTGGCGGCGCATCAGATTGCGCTCAACGCATCTAGCGTCACGTTCATGATTCCGCTGGGCGTGGGGATGGCGGCAACGGTGCGAGTGGGGCAGGCCGCCGGCGCTGGGGATACATTGGGCTCGGCAAGGGCGGGGTGGACGGCCATTGCGATGGGCACCGCGTTCATGTTTGGCTCGGCGATGCTGTTCTGGTTCAAGCCGGAGTGGGTGGTGTGGGTCTACACGGGGCAGAACGCGGCAGGTCCGGTTGATGCCGCCGTCGTCCAGCTTGCGGCCGGTCTGCTGGCCATCGCCGGGGTCTTTCAACTGTTCGACGGCGCGCAGGCCACGGCTGCCGGTGCGCTCCGGGGCCTCAAGGACACGCGCGTTCCGATGCTCATTGGGGCTGCGTCCTATTGGATTGTGGGCATCGGGATAGCTCTGCTTCTGGCGTTTGGATTTGGGCTGGGAGCGAAAGGCATCTGGTGGGGCCTGACGAGCGGCCTCGCCACCGCCGCCGTCCTGTTGAACGCGCGGTTTCGGTATCTCACTGGCGCTGTACATCGCAAACGCAACGAGGCAATATCCTCGGTTGGGTGACTCAGCTTCCCCGCCTTTCCTACGGGGTTTCAAGCTATCTTCTCCAGCCCCGTGGGCCGGGGTTTCTACCTTCTGCGAAGCCTGCATCCCTCACGTTACGCGTCTCACCCAGCGGCCTTAAAGGGCCGGTTTTTCGCGCCGATGCCGCAGATCTTCCCCCGTAAGGCAAATGCCCTGCCCGCCGTCTCCCTGATGGGAGCGCTCGGTGGCGGCTTGGTGGTCGTCCTCTTTATCTCGTACTACTTCTCGCCGAAGTTCACGGACGTGGGCTACCAGCCCGAGCAGCCGGTGCCGTATAGCCACGCGCTCCACGCCGGCGAGTTTGCCATCGACTGCCGGTATTGCCACAACCATGTGGAGACCAGCGAGCACGCCAACATTCCGTCCACGCAGACCTGTATGAACTGCCACTCGCAGGTGCGGACGGAGTCGCTCAAACTCCTGCCCGTGCGCGAGAGCTGGGCCGCCGGTACGCCGATTCCGTGGGTGAACGTCCACTTCCTTCCTGACTACGTGCAGTTCTCGCACGCCGTTCACGTAAATGTGGGGGTGGGATGTGAGAGTTGCCACGGGCGCGTGGACCAGATGGAAGTGGTTTCGCTGGAGGAGCCGCTCTCCATGAGTTGGTGCCTCGACTGCCACCGTAATCCGGCGGAAAGCCTCCGCGACCCTGCTCTCGTCACGCAGATGGGTTTCGATGAGGAAGTACGCGAAGACCGAGATTCGTTTGCCGCCTACGTCAATGCCAACCGCGCCCGCATTGAAGCCGAAGGCATCCAGCCCCCACAGAACTGCTCAGCTTGTCACTACTGATGGTTGGAAGATTTGAAGGTTAGAAAGTTGAAGATTGCCTGCATCAGCAGTGCCAATCTCCCGCATTCCGAAATCTGAAACCTTAAAACCTGCCAATCTGAAGCTCTCTTCGATGATTGACCTCGACGTTCTCAGCCCGTACGACGTTCTAGCCGATGGCACGCCCAGAGTGTGGCGTAGCCGAGAGGATCTGGCTGATACGTCTGAGTACGCGGCATTTCGGGCAAAGGAGTTTCTGCCGGGCGCCACGGATGCCGACGAGCTTGAAGGTGATGCAGGCCCCTCACGCCGGACGTTCCTCCAGGTTATGGGCGCCTCAATGGCAATGATGGGTCTGGCGGGTTGCCGCCGCCCGGCGGAGGAGATCCTGCCGTACGCCCGCAAGCCGGAAGAAATTATTCCTGGGCTGCCCAACTTCTACGCCACGGCCATGCCGTTCGCGGGTGCCGTGCAGGCGCTGCTGGTGGAGAGCTACGAAGGCCGCCCCACAAAAATCGAGGGCAACCCCGAGCACCCCGTCAGCCGGGGGAAGTCGGGTTTGTTTGCGCAGGCAAGTATTCTAAACCTCTACGACCCTGACCGTTCGCGCACGGTCTATCATGACGGCGCCCCTTCAACATGGAATGAGTTTGTTTCCGCCATTCAGAGTATGGATGTCGACGGTGCTTCGGTCGCCGTGATTGCCGAGCCGTCGTCTTCTACGACACAGGCGAACATCAGGCAGCAGTTCGAGCAGCGTTTCCCCGGCGCACGGTGGATCGAGTTGCACGCCAACGGCGACGACGTTACGGCGCTGGGCACGCAAGCCGCCTTCGGCCGCCCGTTGCGGCCGCATTACAAGTTCTCTGGTGCCGACGTCATCGTCTCCTTCGACGCCGACTTTATCGGTTCGGAAGATCCGAACTCAGTTTGGAACAGTCGCGGGTACGCCGCGAGCCGCAACGTGGACGTGCGTGGTTCGATGAGCCGTCTTTATGCTTTTGAAAGCACTTATACCGGATTGGGTGGCATGGCCGACCACCGCAAGGCGCTGCGCGCGTGCGACATTGCGCACGTGGCTGCAGCCGTTGGGCAGAGTCTCGGCGTGGGAAGCGGGTCGCGCGGATCGAGCGCGTTTGCGAGCGACCCGATGGTGCAGGCCATTGTTCAGGATGTGCGGGCTGCCAGTGGCAATGCCGCGTTTGTGGCCGGCGCGACGCAGCCTGTGGAAGTCCACGCTCTGTGCGCGGCGTTGAACGCGCAGTTCGGCAGCAACGTGGTGGACTATCTCGATACCGGCGCAGCCAGCGTAGTGCCGCTCTCGCAATCTGTGGCGACGCTTGTCCGGGACATGCAGGCCGGGCGCATCCAGCTTTTGCTGATGCTGGGCACAAACCCGGTGTACAGCCTCCCGGCCGGTCTCAACTTTGCCGAAGCCCTAGGCCACGTGGGTACGTCGGTCCACGTGGGCCTCCATCGGGACGAGACGGGGCAGGTTGCTACGTGGCACGTACCAGGAACGCACTTTCTCGAAAGCTGGGATGACGGCCGTGCATGGGACGGCACGATGTCCATCATCCAGCCGTTGATTGCACCTTTATATGAGGCTGCCCATTCCAACCTTGAAGTCCTGAACCTGTTTGCGACGGGGCAGAACGCGAGCGGCTACGAACTTGTACGCGGCACGCTTCGCCCGGCCCTCGGCTCGGAGGATGCCTGGCGCACGGCCATCCACGACGGGTTTATTTTGAATACTTTGTACCCCGTGGCCAGTGTGGTAGGCGGAGTGCCGGACTTCTCGGGCCTGCCGGTGATGGCTGGCGGTGAGACCGAGGTCGTTTTCCGCACCTCGCCCAAACTCGGCGACGGCGCCTTCTCGAACAATGCGTGGATGCAGGAGCTTCCGCATCCGGTGTCCAAACTCGTCTGGGACAACGCGGCCATCATGAGCCGAGGCACCGCCGACGCCCTCGGGGTGAACGTTGCGTTGTCGAAAGGAAAGCACGAGGCCGACATTATCACTCTGACCGTAAACGGTGTGGACTGCACGCTGCCGGTCTGGGTTCAGGAAGGCCATCCGGACGGCTCCATCACTGTAACCCTTGGTTACGGCCGAGACATGGCTTCCGAGCGGCAATTGAGCGACCGCAATTTGCTGGCGAGAATCTTCGACCGCGATGTAGACATCTACCGGCCCGGCCCACTGGCCAACGGCGTGGGCACGAACGTTGGCCCGATGCGCACGCTCAGCAGTATGGCAGTCGCCACCGCATCGAACATTGCCCCTACGGGCGAGTCGATGATGCTCGTCACCACGCAGGACCACGGCTCGATGGAAGGTCGTGCGATCGTGCGGATGACGACGCTGGAGGAGTATCAGAGTGACCCCGAGGTTATCCAGCACCAGCAGCACATCCTCGACAATACACCGTGGGCAGACTACCCGCCGCTGTGGACTGAGCCGCGCGCGGCCTCAACTGATCCGCGCATCGCGAATGCGATGTATTCAAGCGAGCAGTGGGGGATGAGCATCGACCTGAACACCTGCACGGGATGCAACGCCTGCGTGGTGGCCTGCCAGAGCGAGAACAACATTCAGGTGGTGGGCAAGGATCAGGTGTCGCGTGGGCGCGAGCTCCAGTGGCTGCGTATCGACCGCTACTACACCGGCGACGAAGCCAACCCCGGCATGGTCGTTCAGCCGATGATGTGCCAGCACTGCGAAAACGCGCCGTGCGAGTCCGTTTGCCCGGTTGCGGCGACGAGCCACAGCCCGGACGGCCTCAACGAGATGACGTACAACCGCTGCATCGGCACGCGGTACTGCTCGAACAACTGCCCGTACAAGGTGCGCCGTTTCAACTACTACAACTGGTCCAAGACGCTGCCGATCGAAGTTCAGATGGCGCAGAACCCGAACGTGACAGTGCGCTTTCGCGGCGTGATGGAGAAGTGTACCTACTGCGTGCAGCGCATTCGCCGTA
>JADFLK010000173.1 GCA_022564455.1 Bacteroidota bacterium | reverse complement strand
CTTTAGGATGCTGCGCGTTATCGTCAAGGACACCGTTATTGGGCCCCCTTCGCCGTCAAGATCCTGGGCGGCAAAAAAGAACCTGCCTTCCGGCGTATTGGAGACATTGGAGCCGCCGATATTGGATCCGTCGGTTCGGGTAAAGTAGTCAGACGTACCGTCGGTGAACTCTGCAACGCTCGTGGTGTAACGAGCCGGGTTGCCGTCGGTCTCGAACGTTTCCTGATAAAGTTGCGCCTGCGCAACAATCGGGAATGCGAAAAGGGCTAGTGCAAGCAAGTAGAGACGACGCATGACTACAATAGGGGTTGAGCGCATGGGGATGTGCGGGTACTCTTGATTGTGGGGCAAGCACGGCTGCTCATTACGCTATACAGCGACGCTACATACCGCACAGCGGCCCAGGGAATTGCAAACGAAAACCGGTTTACCCTTCGGCTTCGTCTGCCCCCTTGCCACGCTTCCGAAGGCGGCGTACCGCGTAGGCGCCTCCGGCCAGCGCGAGGAGGGTTAGGCCGCCATCAATCGGCACCTGCGGGGGCACGTCCGGCGGCGGCGGCGGGCTTCCACCTCCAGGATTACTTTGAGCCTCGGTAACCACACCCCCACCGGGCGCTGCCCAATCCGGCACTGATTGTGAAGATGCGTCTGTGACGAACATTCCTGCGAGAAGCACGGCAACAGCCAGTGCCGCCAAACGGAATGCGGAATGAAGTGCAGCAATCATGATCGGCAGTGTTGAGGAAGTTGAGGGAGGTAAGGCCAAGTGCTTGCGAGCAAGGTTAAGGCATAGACCTCAAAGATGCAATGCGTTGTTATCACTGGCACAAGAAGCTACACGGATGCACACTTCAGCAGCGGTTACGCGCGGTCCTATGCGAGCAACACGGCGATATCCCAAAAAAGCTTCTCCGGATCAAACTCCAGCGTGCAACTGTAAACGCGTCGACTTCTCCACTACTTGCCCAACATCACGATTGTCTCGCCGCGGAATAAGCCATCGGCGCTGCACTCCTCGAGGCCGACTAAGTAGGAAACGCTCGCAAGCGAGAAGAAGGTATCTCGACCGCCTGTTAGGAGGCGTCATTTGCCACTGGTCACGTCATTGGTTTCGGCGTTTCAGTGAAAGAAAGGGGCTGGCATAGATAACGGTTAGATAGGGTGCCACTCAGATTGTGTTGCCAGCAATGCACGTGGTGAGCCGTAGTTGAAAGGCCTCTCGCATTCCTTGAGGAAAAGCACGAAATGGCACGTTGGAGCCCCATTATACTCGCTTAGGCGACGCTTCGCTCGGTTCCAGAAGCTTTCGGATCCCGTTGATAGTGGCAGTGCAAGCATTGGCGTCCATAGTCTGCGAATCCCTCCACGTGATTGAGCGGACGAGTACCCGTTCGGATGGTGTTTCAACGCTGCTCCATCGAGCTTGTCGTAGGCTGGAAAGCTGTCGGTGCAGATAACGGACTCCAGCCTGAAACGCTCGCGGATGATCGGCTCCAACGTCCTCCGCTTAAGGTCACGAAACACGGCTGTGCAGACGAAGCTACCCTGCTTGAGGAACACACTCTCCGCCCCTTCAAACTCCTAATCCACGCGCGTTGGTACTTACATCGAAGCTAGTGCAGAAAATGGGGGCATCTCACGTGGGCCATGCGTTCGGCGATTGTCTCACGTAGCTCGAGAAAGTAGAGCGTCGCATTACTACGGTTCCCCCCAAACAACTCAGCAGTCGTCCGTGCCATCCTCCCTGCCACAAAGTGCTCGATGAAACGTTGCCGAGTTTTACGAGCGAGTTTACTTCGTCCTCGCTTAGACAGAGGCTTGCCTCCATCTCTGATTTTTTCTATGCCAGCCCCTTGTTTTTTCGGTCAGGTCCACGAATGTCGCAAGAGTTAGAGGTAGCCGAGAATCCGCACAGACGCACTACAATCCAAATGAAAGTCCAAGGTGAACCTTCCCCTGCCCGATACCCAGGTCCGGATTCACAGCGTACGTCACCGTTACAAGACCGAGGGGTGTCTGGTACTGCACGCCAAACCCGTAGCCCGGCTTCACGTCCTGCGCGGGCTCGAAATCGGCCAACGCGGGACGATCGATGTAGCCGACATCCACAAACAGAAACGCGAAGGAGGTACGGTCAAGCTGATAGCGATACTCAGCGAGAAAGCGCCCAACAATGTTGCCGATGAACTGGTCTTCGTCGTAGCCGCGCAGCGACGTGGCTCCACCGAATCGAAACAGATCGCCTTCGTCATAGATCGCCCGCTGATCGTCGCCGGCAGTGCGGCCGCCGAGAAGCATCTGTGCGTCGCCGCCCACGACCAGAACCTGTCGGCTGAAGGTGGGGAGGAACACCCGCCCCGAGGCAATCAGCCGCTGCTGCTGAAGGCTGACCGGCTCGGTAAGGCCGGAGTCACTGGGCGGCAGCGTCCGCCTGCGAAATCCCTGCTCCAGGATAGCCTCTACCAAAAGCCCGCTCCGAGGGTTGATGGCCTGGTCGATCCGCCGAAAGCGAACGCCTGCACCGGCAAAGAGCGCACTCGATTCGGCCACACGTGGCCGGCCGTTCACGATTTGCGCACCAAAGACGCCCGGTTGCACAAACTCCCGGCTGCCCGTTGCGAGAACCTCCAGCCCCGGCGCAATCCGGTAGCCTGCTTCCACGCCGTACCGCTGTCGGGAGAATGTCGAGTCCTGGTTGTGGCCGGCGAACTCAACCGAAGCCTGTAACGGAAATCCCAGCACATAGGGTTCGGTGAGGCGTACGTCCACCGACGATACCAGGCCAGGATTGCGCACGAGCCGAAGCCGCATCTGCCTGCCTCCGCCAAACAGATTGCGAAGTTCAAGCAGCCCGCTCCCGATAAACGAGCCATCGCGGCCGGCCCCGCCCGGCAGATAGCCAAGAAGCAGATCGAATGTGCCGGGCGGGCCTTCGGTGACCGGGATTCGGATCACAACGCCACTGTCCGTCAGGGCGATGGTAGGCGTACCGATGGTCTCGAACAACCGCGTGGCCTCGAGCCCCTGCCGGATGGCCTCGGGGTCGTACCGGGCCAGGAGGAGCCCCGGCTGGAGGCCCGCAGCGCGCGCCGCGAAAGCATCGCTGGTGCGCGTTTCTCCATCCAACTCTACACCAACCAGCATGAGCGTCTCCCCCTCGACGACCTGCACGCGGAGGTCTACGATAGGCGTCCCATCATCCGCGTAGCCAAAGGTGAGCGAAGGCCGCGCTTGAGCCAGCGGGAAGCCCGTGCGTTCGTACCGAATGAGCAGGTCGTTGAGGTCGGCTTCGAGTGCGGCACGGTCGAACCGCCCCCCCTCGCGCGTGCCCATCGTCTGGCGGAAGGCCGCAAAATCCAACGCCTGGACGCCCTCGAACCTGACAGAGGCAATACGGGCGCCTGCCCCGCGCGTGGCAAACAACGTCGGCAGGCCGTCCACGATGGCTGCTGAGTCGATCCGCGCCAGGAAATAGCCCTCCCGCTGGAAATGCGTGAGCGCCTGCTCGGCCGCAGCGTGGATACTATCGGGCGAAAGAGCGCGAGGGGGCGTCCACTCCACCGGATCTCCGTCGGCTACGAGTCTCCACGGCGCGTGCTGCTGCGCCGACACAGCGCTTCCACCAACCACAGCGAAACAGAGCCACACAGCAAAGGTGCGGCGTATCTTCGCCCAGCCCACGCCCCAACGATTCGGCCACTCCGCCTCCATGCGCTTCCTGTTCGCCTTCGCTGTCGTGTGCGTCATCGTATTGGCCTCGCCGCCCGCGGCTGGTTTGGGCGTGCAAACGGCTCGGAACCCGGTGCGTTCCGCCGTTCAGGCCGACACCTTGCGTTACGCCGTCACGGCCGGACAGCCGTTGATTGTGCAATTACCCGCCGAGGTACGCGGCCGGGACGCCTCGTACCGGTTGCTGCGTGGCCCGGCCCTGAGCTGGCTCGTGGACCGTTCCTTTTTCTGGAGAACGCTGTCGTCTGAGCATGGCACGATGCATGTGCTCATTGAACGCCGCGCCGAGGGAAGAGAACCGGACATCCTCGTCCTCGCGATTCAGGTAGGCCGGTAGCGCCGTGGCCAGGGACTTGTCCGAAAAGCTGCTGGCTCGCGTGGAGCAGCGGCATGTGGACGGGTTTCGAGGCGAGCTAGTCGAGTGGTTTGAGGCGAACCGCCGCCCGATGCCCTGGCGCGAGAAGGGTCCGGCCGGCAAGCGAGATCCCTATCGCGTGTGGATTGCGGAGGTCATGCTCCAGCAGACACGTGTGGATCAGGTACGGCCGTATTTCGAACACTTCGTGGATGTATTTCCAACGGTGGAGGTACTGGCAGAAGCCGAACTTGATGCGGTGCTGAAATGTTGGGAGGGCCTCGGCTACTACTCCCGGGCTCGCAACCTCCACCGAGCCGCGAAGCAGATCGTCGAGGAGTTCGGTGGGCGGATGCCTCACGACGAAACCGCGATCCGCTCGTTACCCGGAATTGGGCCGTACACGGCTGCGGCGGTCCTCTCCATTGCGTTCGATAAGCCGTTGGCCGTGCTGGACGGCAACGTGATCCGCGTTCTCAGCCGCGTATTTGCGGTAGAAAACGACGTGCGCTCATCGGCAACCAAACGAGCGCTTCAGGCCGTCGCCGACGCCCTTCTTGACACCCATCGTCCGGGCATCTTCAACGAGGCTGTGATGGAGCTTGGCGCGACGATCTGCACGCCAAAGGCACCCGCTTGCGAACGATGTCCTCTACGTTCGGAATGCGCTGCGTTTGCGGGAGGCAATCCCGAAGCATTCCCGGTGGCCTCGAAAAAGAAACCTATTCCTCACTACGAGATTGCCGTGGGCGTGGTGGCCGATTCAACAGGGCGTGTGCTCATCCAGAAACGCCCCGAGGACGCCATGCTCGGTGGGTTATGGGAGTTCCCCGGCGGCAAACGAGAGGCCGGCGAAAGTCTCGAAGAAACCTGCTGCCGAGAGCTGGAGGAGGAGCTCGGGATTGAAGTGGAGATCGGTGGCGAGATCACGCAGATCAAACACGTCTACTCGCACTTCTCCATCACACTCCATGCGTTCGATTGTGTACTGACTGGCGGTGAGCCGGTCCATCACGCCGACCAGCCAATCCGTTGGGTGAGTTTGGAAAAACTGAACGAACTCGCCTTTCCGCGCGCGAATGGTAAGCTGATTGAGGTGCTGCTCGAACGTAAAAAGAATGAGACGCCCCGGCGGGGCGTCTCTACGTGATGGGCATGTTGACGGTCGTCATTCAAACATCCGTCGCTCAAACACATCCTCCACTGAAATCACGCGCACATCGGACGCGTTGAGGTTCAGCGGGTACTGCTGGATGACCTGGTCCTCGACGTAAATCTCATCCGGCTTCTCCGACGCGTATTCCATTGGCGAGGGCGATTCGGCCAGCAGCGCATCGCGGAAGGCGTCGGCGTTCGGCG
>JADFLK010000172.1 GCA_022564455.1 Bacteroidota bacterium | reverse complement strand
CCAGAAAGGTAGGACACGGCGTCCATTCATCCCCGTGTGATCCGTACCAGCCCCCCAACGCCCCGTCTGCCCACGCAAGCGGGGCGTTTGTGTCTCCGCAATGATGCGAGACTGCTCACGGAACCGTCTATTTGAGCAACGTCACCGATAATGCGTCGCTGAAGGGCGCAGGCTCGAACATACGCGAGAAAAACGAGCGCGACCAGGCCCAACGTGTTGGGCATAGGGCTCGTATCTGCCTCGGTTACAGCGCAGTTTCAGCCTGTTGAACCGCAACACCATCACCGCCGACAGTCACCGAGAGAGGAGGTGGGGCTGCGCGAAGAACAACGCGGAACACGCTGCCCTGTCCCTTCCGGCTGGAAACACTAATTTGGCCGCCCATCAAATCCACGATGCGTTTGGCAATAGCCAGCCCAAGGCCGGGGCCGACGTCTGTGCGTGATGGCTCGCCATTCTCGCGCTTGAACTCATCAAACAAGTGGGGGAGAAAGTCTTCGCCGATCCCCATCCCCGTATCCTGAACATCAAGGCAAATCCATTCGTTCTCTGCAGAAGCTCGCAGCCGGATTCCGCCTTTCTCGGTGAACTTCAGGGCGTTGGAAACCAGGTTGTCCAGCACGCGGGTTAACCCTCCTTTATCGGCCCAGGCAAAGAGCGCTTGTTCGGTGCCTTCGCAAACAAAGGCAAGTTCGCGCTTGGCGGCCTGCCCCTCGAACACGCGCGCCGTCTCCAGGAGGAGCTCCCCGATCGAAACGGGCTCAAGAGGCGGCGTATCGCCTCCGGCTTCCAGACGTTCCATGTCCGTCACCGAATTCAGCGTTTGAAGCAGCCGCTCGCTGCTTCCGAGAATGGTCTGCGCCATATCCAACTGGTCAGCGTCGAGTTCGTCGGCCAGGAACTCGGCGTAGCCGATAATGGACGTGAGCGCAGTGCGGATCTCGTGGCTCATGCCCGCTAGAAGAGCACTCTTTTCGCGTGTTGTCTGTTTGGCCTGGTCTCGCTCAGCGACAAGAGTGGCCTCACGTTGCCGTTCGGCGCTGATATCCACCAACGCCAACTGCACGGCGGGCCGGTTCTCGTAAGCAATGGGCGAGGCCGTAATGCAAACCAGTCGTTCGTCGCCGACATTGTTCTGTAGATAAACTTCGACAGGCGCTGGTTTTGCATGTAGCGCCTGCGCGAGGAAGGTGGCCAACAGATTGCGGCTGGCCTCCGATGCATACGTAATGAGTGTTTGTCCTGCAACGGTGTCGGCGCTCATTCCGAGCAGTTCTCTTGCGGCCCCATTTGCCAGCAAAAAATTGGCCTCAGGTCCGTCTACCAGGGCAATCGGGATCGGGTTGGTCTCAATGATCTCGGTCTGTGATCCTCCGTCGGGCTTGCCGATAGAAGCGGCAAGCGGGGCAAACGCGAGTTGAAGTGTAGTTAGTTCGGCATCATCCCAAGGCGACGCCCGATCCAGCAGAATGAAGCCGGGGCGGGCCTCTTCCACGGCAAGGGGAATGGCCGCAACGAACTGTGTCTGGCCGGCAGTGAAGAAGGGCCCGGTGGCCTCTTCCGAAATCGGTGTCCGCGCCAGGAATGCCCGGGGCCATGCCCCCAGGCCTTCGGATTCGAAATCGAGTGCATCGCCGGGCCTGGCGATCGGTTCAGCGCCTTGTGCCTGCCATGTGGCGTAGCACGCAGCTTCCAGTCGGCCGTCGCTGCCGGCAGTGTGGATGAAGAGCGCAGCCCGCGTGCAAGAGGCGGCCGGCCCAATCATACCGAGGGCGTCAATAAAATTGTTTGCTCCGGCCGCAAGCGCACCGCTTGCTGCAAGAGCAGCGTTGGAAAGGGCGTGGCAGTGGGCCAGTGAGGTTGCTGAAGCTTCTTGCGCACTACGCGCCTGGACCAACTGCAACACGGGCTCCACCAGCGCGCCGATATTCGCAAGCATGGCCATGCCCGCACCGTTGAGTTTCTGCGCGGCCGTGTCCATGATGGCCAGCGTACCCAGCCTGAAGCCCTGTGCGCTCTTTAGCGGTACACTCGCGTACAGCCGAGCCGCGTTCTCTTCGTGGATGAGCGGATTTTTTTCGAACCGGCTATCAATTGACGCATCGGCAACCGCGACAGGTATCGAAGGGCCTTCTTCTCGTTGGAACAATACGGCATCTTCCGGAAGCGTATCCATGTCGAAACCGTACGCCGCCGCCACTTTTTCCTGGCCGTCCTCCTGGCGCAGGGTAAGGAAGGAGTACGTCACGCAAAAGAACTGTCCTGTGAACCGGACAATCCGCTCCAGCTCGTTCTCAGACGGCGTGTGGTCGAGCACGAAAAAACGTTTCAGTGCGTCGATCTGTTGCTGATCTTCGGGCGTAAGGGACATGGCGGATGCGTGTACTCATGTGTTGTATCGGCATTCTCAGTCCATTATTTAAGCTGATTATTGGACTTTGCCTCTCTCCTTTGTCGCCTCACCGGAAGGCTATCACCGCATTCTTCGTCGGCGATTTTTGACGTTGTCAAGCTAGCCGTTTTCTTCTTAGAGTGCTTTCGGAACGATGAGCCAAATCAGGTTGCCGTACCCCCACGACACGTCGGCCCACCGTTGCACCATTACGTCTATGCGTGCCATCGCTGCGGTAGGCATGCGCACGGTGCCGCCCCCAACCAGTTGCTCAACCGTAGACGACCATGTGGGCTCGTGCCCTGCCAGTATGATGGAGGAAGCGTTGTCACTCGTGGCACGGATGACACTCAGGACGTTGCGCGGGGTGGCGTGGTAGAGGGTCTCTGAAGCGCGAATGGGCTCCAGCCATCCGCCGGCCTCGTGCGCAAGTTCCATCGTCGTGCGCGCACGGATTGCCGTGGACGTAAGGCACACGTCAGGAAGAAGGCCGGACCCCGAGAGGAACTTGCCCATCCGCTTCGCATCCCGCACGCCCCTTTTTGCAAGGGGTCTTTCGTGGTCGTGGCCAAAGGGCGCGTCCCAATCGGACTTGCCGTGGCGAAACAGGATGATGGTTTTCATGGCTCCACGGCGGCGGTCATGTTACGGTGTCAAACCGGAAAAATAGGCGTCGATACGTCAGGGATCTGCCCGGACTGCGCTGCGATATAGAAAGTGATGATGAAGGCGACAACGCCAATGACCAGGCCAACCATAAACACCGTGTACGAAACGCGGAGGAGGCGGTACTTCTTTCTGAGAACGAGACCAAGCCCGTAGATGTCCAGAATCATGGTGTGATACAGATTATCGGGGTTCATCATCAGCTCCTCCATGCCAGTCACGAAATCGTCCCGCGCCATATTGGAGAAGTTCCCGAAGAAGAGAATGTTGGCCAGACCGCCTCGTACGTGTTCGAGGGTAACCGGCTCGCTCCGCACGCGCGGTATTGCCGACAGCACGGCAAAGACGAGGGAGATCACGCAAGCCACAAGGAGCAGGCTGGTTGGCACAAGCAATATCGGGTTCGAGTCGATCTTGGGCGAGATGGCCGCGAGCAGGATCGACACGATCAGGCCATTGATCGAAATCATGATATTGGCCTTCGCGTCTGCAAGCCCACTGAGATCCATGTTCACACGGTATAATGTGCGGAACATGGTCTCGATGCCTCGACCGAGCTTTGGGGGTTTGCTTTTTACATTTTCGGCGTCAGGTTTCTGGGTGAATCCGGCCTGCATGGAAGGGCCTTCGTGAGAATTTGGCATGGTCTGGTGCAATCTGCTTAGGAGGCTGTTGAATTACGTTCTCTGTCGCCGAGACGAGCGCATCTCGGTTGAGATCAAGGCGCGATATCGTAGTCGAATCCGTGATTCGTTGAGTATTTCGGAACGCAGAGATCGGGCAAGAGGCGCCGCCGCAGGTAGGTGGAGTTTTGGGACAGCCTCTTAAAAGAAAAAGCCGAGGCCGAAGTTAAACTTGAGGCCGTCGTTGCCCCGGGCCAGGGTGGCCGACATCACGTACAGATCCAGCGCGCTGAACCAGAGCCCGCCGCCATAGCCCTGGTGCCAGGTGGTGGAGTCCTCCCCGTCTGCCCAAACGCGGCCGTTGTCGAGGAACCCCAGCACGCCGATGCTCAGCGGGAGAACCCGCGAAATCGATTCAACGACGCGTGCGCGTGCCTCTACGTTCTGGAAAGTGACCGTGCGGCCGCTGTAGCGCTGGCGGCGCAGGCCGCGAAGGTTATATGTGCCACCCAGCGACTGGGCCTCGTAGAACGGGAACGCGCCGATGTTGTGGCCCACGCCGGCTCGCGCAGCAAAGGTAACCTGTGGATGGAAGCTGGGGGAGTAGTAGGCCGTGAGGTCGCTGCCGAGAGCCAGAAATGTCGACGCCGGCTCGTTCAAGCCGCCGAACACATCCGACCGCGCCGTCCACCGGAATCCCTGACGAGGGTTCACCGGGTTGTCCACGGCGTTTAGCGTGAGCGAGGCAAAGCCGTTTACGAAGTATGCACCCCCGAAGGCATCAGGCGAAAGGCCTGCCGCTGGGGTGCCCACAAAGCGCGTAGAGTCGTCCTCCACCATGCGGTACACGCCGCCGCCGCCAAGGCGAAGTTCAAGCGATTGCTCAACGCGGCGGATCGCCGAGGCTTCCACCTTTAGATCCGCTATGCCCGCATAGAAAAAGGACTGCGTAGAGCTGGTTGAGGATGTCTCGTTGCCGAATCCGTAAAAGTTGTTGACGAAGCTCGCCGTGGAGCCGCCCAGCCCGATTGTGGCGTCCCACTCGTCGCCGAAGGCATCGTGATAGCGACTCTCGACGCGCCCTTGAAAACCGCCGGTCCCCGTAGAAAATGCAGCCGACATGAAGTGCGTGTAGGCCCACGGAATTCGCCGGAAACCAGGGCGGTGTGTGGTAAAGCTGGCCCCGATGATGAGGCCGTCCGTACTACCGTATCCAGGTATGATGACCGGTATGTTTCGGGGATGGCGGTGCTCATCCGGAGAGTAACGGTTGTTGGCCGGGTCATCTGAAAGGGTGACGTGCGTGCGTCCGGCCTGGCTCACGTCGTTGCCGGTAACGGTGTCGTAGTACGTGGTGCTGCCTCTGACGTGGTTTTCAATCCGATCCTCGCCGCTTCCCCCAATCATGCGCACTCTAATGGCTGAGTGATCGGCGCCGGTGATAATAAACTGGTCGCGCCCGCCGAGGCCGTAAAGCCGGACTTCCTTGGTTTCGTTCGGCAGAAAGAGACGCCTGTAGATTTCGTACCGGACTTCGCCTTCGCGATTCGTTTTCAGGATGACGACCTCTACGGATCCGTCGTTAAAGCCCGTTACTTCAAACCGCTCGTGCTTGTCGGAGCCTACAACGTCCACGGCTCGTGAGTTAAGTCGATATACCCTGGCGGCCATCTCGGGGAGCAGATCACGGCGGGACTTCAAAATTTCAGCGGTCTCCACTCCGAACTGCGCGTAGATTTCAGGCGGCCACACGGCAAAGGCCTC
>JADFLK010000171.1 GCA_022564455.1 Bacteroidota bacterium | reverse complement strand
ACCCGGCTGTTTCCCGTTCTCCTTGCGGCGCGCCTGTGAACAATGCCAGTTTCGTGTTTCCACTATCCGGCGAGATCATCAGAGGGCCGTGCGGGTCGTCCGACCAGTGCTCGTAGCCGGGTAGGATTTCGAGCCCCAAGACGCTTTGATACCACTCGGCCGCTTTGTGCCGATCCGGAACGAAGAACTCGACGTGGTCGATCTGGTCGACCCGGAATGCGCTGCTTGGAGGTGGATCTTTCATTGATCTTGTGCCGCAGGCGGACTACGAAATTCCTAGCCGGAGGACGAGTTGGTACACGTCAGATGAAGGAGAGCGAAACTGGAAAACTCACCCATCGTTGGCAAGGTGCCCGACGGTTTGGATTTCTGATCCCAAGGGACCGATCTCGATCCGCATCGCTTCGTCAGGACTGTCCTTGCGAAACCGGACACCGACCGTATGGTGTGTTGCGACGTCATATGCGATGAAGCGGGCAGGAATCATTTGCTCTCGTCCCGGACGTTCGACCTCCCGAACCCTCAGTATTGTACCACTGTTCGGGTCAAACGCTCGAATCCACGAACTTCTCGGAGCCCGAGGCATGAAGCGAAGACGGGGCGCGACAGCGGGGCTGCCCCCAATTCCACGGTGCATATTGTTCCCCGTCAGGCCGTCCCAGACGATCCGGGCAAATACATCCTCAGTTGTCCCGAAGAAACGGATATAGGTCTGCCAGCCCCAACCGGAATCACCAAAGCCGTAGTCTGAATCCTCATCGCGGTACTCCGTTGCATCGATCTCGTAGCGGGAGTGTTCGGGATGTGCGGCCAAAGCCTCCGACATGATCTCCAGGTAGCTGTCGATATACTCGTCCATTGGTCCGCTGGATGCTCCGAACAAGGAAGCAATTCGGGCACGATCGCCGGCCACTGTAGCATCCATCAGCTCACGAGTTTTCTGCTCCACCGCGAGGACGCGAGAGTCGGTGCGGAAATCAGAGAAGCGGTAGAGGTTGCCACCGGGCATCTCGATCAGCAGCGCTTCACCCTCCGACTCGACAATCAAGGAATCCCCACTCGGAAGAACATAAACACCACTGTAGATCGAAAATCTCTCGCCTGCGGCTGCCTCCTGAGTGGAGGCGCTGGTGCAAGAGAACAGAGCTACCGTAAGAGCCACTGCGTAGATGATCCGAGCGCAAAGGTCAGACTTCATAGGGTTATCGGATCGAGTTCATGATAGAGGGTTGGCGTGCCCGGCCACCTGCCCAGCCCAACTCCGGCCGAGACTTAACCAAGATCACCGAGGCCGCTGAAGAGACGTAGGCCGACCGGATAACTCAATCACCGCTGCCATCATCCTGGCGGCGCAAATGATAAGCGACAAACGGCATCTCGTTGCGCTCCGGCGTGCGTGTGTCGATGAAGATCGTCTCGAGCGAGATGTGGTCCGGCGAGTGAACATCCAGAACGATGATGTACTCCTTGTCCAACCCCATGGATCGCATGACCGGGTCTTCGTCTTCGCCGTACATAGCAATTCGGCCGTTGTCATCTATACCCTGCGCCGTAACCCAGTACGTACCGGAGTCATCGAAAAAGACGACGGTGTACACATCATGCCGGCGGTCGAAGCCAAATACATAGATCGCGTGGCCGAGTGGGCCCGAGTCGAAGTGAAGCTCCATCTCGAGGAACCGATCTCCGAGACGAAGACGCGCCGTTGCCGAGCCGACGACTTCGTCTTCCAGCGAAACCTCCCAGTCGCCGACAAGAGCGTGCAGCACCTCGTGTTCAGGCCCGGATGTGCCAGGTGCAGGTGTTTGCGCTAACACATATCCCGGGCAGAAAAGGAAGATCGTGGTGGCGAATAGAGTGAAGGCGCGGCGGGTGGCCCCGTTACGGACTTTCGAAATGACTCGAAACGTTGTCATGCTCATTGTCGGTTAAAGTGCTGTGTTACGCGTCCTTTTCTACGGCGTACTCCAAGAATACGGTCCCCGTCTTCTCGTAGACCCTACTTCCCTTCAATCGCAGCCGAGCCCGATCCCCCGGAGAGGGGAGCAGCGGCCTTCCGGCGCCCAGGAGAACCGGGATCACCGCGACTTCTACCGTATCTACCAACCCCGCATCAAGCATGCTGCGAAAGAGCGAGCCGCCGCCGAAGAGCCAGATGTCCTTGCCTGGTTCCGCTCGCAGTCGAGAAACGGCTTCTTCAAGCGCCCCGCCGATGATCGTGACATCCGGGTAGTCCTCCTGCCGCAACGTGGAGGACACGACAAAGGCCTTCATCCCCGGCATGGCGCCGCCGCCGGGCTGGGCCGACGCCGCCTCAAAGGTGAGGCGGCCCATCAGAACCGTATCGAAGCCGCTCGTCAGTTCCCCGAAATCGATGTCGGGATCCATAATGATCCAGTCTATCTCGTCATTCGGGCCGGCGATGTAGCCGTCCAGGCTCATGGCGACGCTGTAGCGGATTCGTCTCATAGTTTCGAATGTAAAGCAAGCGGGATTAGACGGCGCCCTTCGCTGGCATGGGGCGCTCGAACGTGGCTGTGTAATTCCACAGGGGACCCCAGCGTTGGCAAAACCGGAATCCGCACGCCTCTACCAGGGTTCGAAGCTCTTCAAAGGGGATCCGGTCCGGATCCGGTACGTGCTCGTGGACGGCGAGTACCCCACCAAGCCGAAGCAGGCGAAAAAGTTCGGTCAGGCAGGACTGCGCGTTCGGAATCTCACCGAGGACGGCAACCAGAACCGCAACGTCGAAGGACTCGTCCGGGAAGGGCAAACGCTCACTCGCGTCGTGAGTCGTGTAACCGACGTTTCGATACCGCCCCGACTGCAATTTTCGCTTCGCCTTGGCGAGCATTTCGGACTGAACATCGAGCAGCTCAAGACTTCCCTGCGGGACGCGGCGCGCTAATTCTGCACTGAAGTAGCCGGAGCCCGGACCAACTTCGAGTACGTCACTGGACTCTGATAAAGGCAGACGGTCCGCCAGTTGACCGGGCGTGAGCAAGAGCCGGCGCAACGGGTTGTCGATTAACCACGATAGTTGATGTGGGAAGTAGCCGCGACCCAACGCTCGGGCTAGTACCCCACGATTTCCGACGGGGCCCATAGAATCATCCAGCATGCTTTCGGCGTCATTTAACTGCTTCTCTACCCAATAACGTAGCGATAACACCGCCCCAGATCACAACGGTGCCCACGCAGCGTGCTCGAAGAGAATGGGGAGGTCATCCACCGTCACATCCCGCAAAAGCACATCGTTTGTCATATTGCTGCCGGCTCTCAATGCCCGATGTACCAGTCGTAGCCGCGTTCGGTCCAGTAGTCGGCGGGGCGCTCGGCGCGAAAGCGGATGATACCGATCCGCTTGAGGAGCTTGACGCCGTACTTCAGGGGCGTCACGAGCCGGAGCGGAGCCCCGTGGAACATAGTCAGCGGCGCCCCCTGCATGGCGTAGCACAGGAGCGTCTGCGCGTGCATCATCGAGGCCATGTCCATGCCCACGTAGTAGTCGCCGTCGGGCGTGGCGAGGCTGACGTAGGGCAGCCCTTCAGGGAGCCGGCCGGCGTAGCGCGCGGCGAAGTCCGAGAACCGCGCGCCCGTCCAGTGGACGATCTCGCTCCAGCCCTCAATGCACTTCAGCTCCGTCGTCATCTCGACGCGCGGGAGGGCCTGGACGGCGGCGAGGTCGAGCGTGTCGAGGAGCGCGCCGTCCGGGCCTTCGACACGCAGCATCCAGGCGTCGGGGTCGAGGTCGGAGCGGAGCCCGAGGCTGCCGTTCGCGATCGGCATCCGCGACCGCGAGACGGCGAAGGTCGGCGCGAGGCGGTCCGGGTTGTAGAGGCCGCGCCAGAGCTGCTCGTTGAGGCGGTGGCCCTCACGGAGCAGGAATGGGATGTTTTCCACCTCGTGCTGCGTACCGATCCAGCGCCACCCGAGAAAGCCGGCCAGCGCGGCGGCGCCCCCGACGACGAATGCGCGGCGTGACTTCGTGCGGAAGGCGGCCTCGGAGATCATCGGCGCGTCGAGCATCTCGGCCTGGAGCCGGGCCGCGCGCTCGTCGTCGGTCTCGCGGGGTGGGCGCGATGGGGGCTCGGGTTCGGTCATGGCGCCTCGGGCGGTTCGGAGTCGGATGCCTCGGGCGGTTCGGTGTCGGGGTCGGCAAGGGAGGCGGCTTCGTCCGGTTTCAGGCGCTCGTAGCCCATCACCATGCCCCAGAAGTTGCTCCACCCGGCCCGCACCACCTGTGCCAGGTGGATGACGAAGAACGCCACGTAGAGCAGGGTGAGGACGAAGTGGATCGTCCGCGCGAACGAATAGCCGCCGAGGAGCGTGACCAGCCAGGCGAGCTGCGTCGGCTTGTAGATCGCCAGCCCGGTCAGGACAGAGCCTGCGCCCATGACGATGATGCCGACGTACGTGAGGCGCTGCGCGGCGTTGTAGCGGCCCTGCGGTGGGGGCGTCTTGCGGAGGCGGAGGTCGTGGAGGGCGGTGTGCCAGGCGTCGCGGAGCGCGTGGCGATCCGGGCAGAGGTGCCGCCACTCGCCGCTGATGACCGTGTAGCCGACATAGAGGATGCCGTTGATCGTGAACAGCCACCCGAAGAAGTAGTGGTAGGCCATCCCGCGGGCGAGGTGCCGGTTGAGGTCGAGCGCCTCGTAGAAGCCGTCCGGGAAGAAGGCGAACAGCGTCCAACCGCCCCAGCCGATGCGGTAGACGTCGTCGGCCCAGTAGATCCGCAGCCCGCTCCAGATCATGACGGCCAGGAGCGGGAAATTGACCCAGTGCATCCAGCGCACGGCGCGCGGGTGCTTCTGCACGGCCCGGCCCGGCTCGGCAGGCGGCGGGGGCTCACTGGAGGCAGACGGTGTCATGGCGCGCAGATGGCAAATTACTGTAAAGTAGAGACCGCGCCCGAATGTCACAACGCGACGCCGTGCCGAGCAGCCGACTCTCACGGCGTTCCCCGGTGCACACACATCCGCTCTGTGGACGAGTGGCGCCAGGAGCGCATTCCGGTTCTACTCGTTTCAGAGCCCCAGCTCACCTTTCCGTCTGCTTCTGCTTCTTGATTTCCGACACAACGATATAGAGGCCATACGCTGCGGGAATGAGCGGCAGGGCGGCCGTGTACATGCCCGACGTATAGTGAAAGGTGCCGTCCTCGAGGAACGGAAAAACGAAGTGTGACAGCTCTGCTACGGTCATCCCGACAAAGAAGAAACTCAGGAGATAGTAGCCGATGTCCGTGCGCTTGAGTAGGAGCACGGCGCCAACCAACCATAGAACCGGGGCAATAAAAGCCGCGACCGTAAGGAAGTCTCTCTCCAGGACGTGAACTCCACTAATGTCGGATACAAGGCCCTCGAAGTCGGTGATGTATTCCTCGTAGACATGGGCGATGAAAAGGATTACCGAGAGCAGGTACGGAACGATGATCTTTTGCGGATCGACTGGCGTCTTGA
>JADFLK010000170.1 GCA_022564455.1 Bacteroidota bacterium | reverse complement strand
GGACGATCTTGTCCACTACCATACCATCGTCGCCCATGACTACGTCTACCGTATGCACACCCGTGGTACCGACATCAAGCACCGCACGACCGCCTCCGGCCCGATTATTTGTCCAGACCCATGAGCCGCCGGTGGGCACCTTCATGTGTGCGGCTTCACGGCGCGAGAAGGCGCCATCGAGGCCGATGTGGATTCGGCGAGCTGCCGCGTCCGGCGCCCAGGCGCGCACCCAGACGTAGTACGTCCCGGTTGTGCTGAAGTCGACAGCCGACGCGATCCTAGGACCGCCTTGATTCGGGTTGGATATCTTCGTCCCGCTGTCCGGGCCAGACTGCATCGCGGCGTTGCCACTGAATCCGGCAAAATCCGTGGTCTGCTCCCAGCCCTGGTTGTCAACGCGTGTCCTGTTGTCATGATGCTCCGCCTCGAACACGACCAGTCCACCAGCCTCCAGGTACGAGCCCGATGCCTCTCTGACCGTGATGACCTGATTTGCGTCCACGTCGTACAGCGTTTGTACGATACCTGACGGCCAGTACACCTTAACCTCATCAATGACAGAGTTGTTGTTGACGCCGAAGTGGAGGAGGGCCTCGTCCTGCGAATGCGCACTCACACCGCCCTTCATCTGGCGCATCAATGTGTGGCTTCCCACGGTCAATTCGACGAGCGTTCCAATGGCTGAACGATTGCTAATGGTAGCGTCGAGTTTGATCTGGAGCCAGTTTCCGATCCCTGTCGAAACGTTCTCGTAGAAGTTCATGAACCCGTGCATATTTGTGACGGCCAGGTCAAGGTCGCCGTCATGGTCGTAATCTGCATAGGCAGACCCGCGCCCACCCTTAGGTGGACCCGGTAATCCTTGGGTCATGCCAGCACTTACTGAGATGTCTGTGAATGTGCCGTTATGATTGTTCAGGTAAAGTTCGTGGCTGGACATTCCGCCGACGAAGAGATCCTCGAAACCATCGTGATCGACGTCGAAAAAGGTGATGCCCCAGGAACTCTGGCTGGCGACACCTGCAGCCGGGGCTGAGTTGTCGTTCCATGTGCCGTCGGAGTTTCCGAGATAGAGTACGTTGCCATTCGAGGCATCGTGAGCCGTAATAAAGATATCCGAGATATAGATGTCCCAATCGCCGTCGAGGTCGATATCTGCAAAGTCAACGCCCATGCCGGCGCCCGAGTCGTCGCCGATGCCCGTCATGCCGGCAGCGACTTCTGTAAACGTGCCGTCGCCATTATTTATAAAGATGAAGTCGTGGTGGTAGGGCGACTCCTCCTGAACGTTGACCACGTAAAGATCCGGCCAGAGGTCGTCGTTGAGGTGCCCGGCCGCGAAGGCCAGCGTTGGCCGGAGCCAATTTGCGCCTCCATCAGTGAGGCCGCTGGCGATGGTGACGTCCTCGAAGGTACCGTCGCACTTGTTGCGGTAAAGCGTGTTGGTATTGGCTACATCGCCGCCAAGGTCCCACGCCATGCTGCCGACGAAGAGATCTACGCAACCGTCGCGGTCAAAGTCCACCCAACCGAGCGTGAAGGTTTCATAGCCCAACAGGGCACCTAGCGGCGGGTTTGCGAGCTGCTGAACCCCAGCAGCAGCGGCCACATCCACGAAGAGTGGTTGGCCGGGTACCGTAGCGCCGCCATTCTCCATCCAGAGATTCTTCAGCAAAATGTTCGTCGGTCCGTCTGGCCCGTACCGTGTCGCCGCTACACCAATGTAAAGGTCTACATCGCCATCGTTGTCGTAGTCGGCAAAGGCAGAGTGCGTCAATTCCAGATCGGTGTCAATGACGGGCAGTAATGCACTCTGGTTCGAGAAGGTGCCGTCGCCCTCATTGCGATAGAGGAGGCAGTCGTATCCTTCGCCGTTGACCATGAGGAGATCCGGCCAGCCGTCGTTGTTGTAGTCGAGCCAATTAACCCCACTTCCGTGATTCGTGGTACCGCTATAGAAATCACCGCCGATGCCTGCTGCGGCCGCAATATCATTGAAGGCAACTTGCGCTTCGCTGCTTCCTGTGGTTCCAAGACCAACTAGCATCACGAGAATAAGAGTGGATGCGAGCGAGTAAGGGCATTTCCCACTAATAGGATGGCTTGGCCGATGCGGATAAGGGAGCGGAATTCATAGTGTTCATAGTAAAGGCCTCCTGTGTGCAGAGGTGTGCGAGATTTTGAATGAGGGACGGGAGCACAAACTGAGCGCCAACGTTGTGGGGAGTAAGAAAGAGCCTGAAGGGGTTCGTTAAATACTACGTCGTCAACGAGGCGCGCGAATCTTGGCCGAAATCAAGACGCGAAATCGCCGGCGAATCGGTGATTTTTTCGCAACACCGAGAGTGGGCAACAGGTGGCGCCGCAGGTAGGTGGAGTTTTTCAACAGCCTCTCAATTAGGGCATATACAAGACGAGGGGCATAGATAATGCTGCCCGCTTGGAATCGGAATAATATGTCACGGAAGTGTAATTAATCAAGCCTGATCAAAGAAAATTCAAGAATAGATCCTTGTACCCTTGCCTCAGACGTGCGTATCGAGGCCACGCGAGCCCAGGTAGTCCACGATGGTTTTCACCTGCTGCGTGGCGTCGAGACTGCACACGAGGATCGCGTCGCCGGTATCCACAACTACAGTGTCGCGCATGCCTAACAGTACTAGCAAACGGCCATCCGCAGCGCGAGCATAGGAGCCGCTGGTATTGTGGAGGATCACGTTGCCCTCCGAGGCGTTGCCCGCGGCATCCTTGTCGGCAAGGTCGTACACAGCGTGCCAGTCTCCCACATCGCACCAACCGAACGCCCCTGGAACCACAAACACGTTTCCGGCAGCAGCAGCGGGCTCCATCAAACCATAGTCGATAGAGATCTTAGGGCTTTGGTTGTAAGCCTCCCGTACGGCTGCATCAGGCATGCGCGAGTCCACAAATGATTTTTCCAGAGGGGCGAACGCCTTGTACACGTCCGGTAGGTGCTCTCCCATCGCACTCAAGACGGCGTCGGCCCGCCAGATGAACATTCCCGAGTTCCACAGGAAGTCACCCGAATCAAGGAAACGCTCGGCCGTAGCCAGGTTCGGCTTCTCCGCGAACGTTTTGACGCGGAAGGCGCGCGGGGCATCCACCCAGTCATCCCGGGACGACGAGTCGTATTGGATATAGCCGTACCCGGTGGCAGGATGTGTAGGTTCAATACCAACGGTAACCAGTGCCTCGCTTGACTCGGCCTTGGCCGCCGCCGCATGCAGCACTTCCTGGAACCGCGAAACGTTGCGGATGAGATGGTCGGCCGGGAGGACGATCATCACCGCATCCGGATCGAGGGCATGGAGCCGCGCCGCTGCAAAAGCGATGCACGGCGCGGTGTTTCGCGCGATGGGTTCGCCCAGAATGTTTTCAACCGGAATAGCCGGTAGGTGTTCGTGCGTTTGCTCCGTGTAATCGGCGTGCGTTACCACAAAGACGCGCTCCGGTGCAACGAGCGGTTGAAGCCGCGCGAACGTGTTCTGAATCAGCGAATCGGGGCCGAGAACATTTAGAAACTGCTTGGGGTGGGCGCGTCGGCTGCGAGGCCAAAACCTGCTGCCGACGCCGCCGGCCATGATTACTGCGTATAGAGCCATTCAAGAGGATGAGGATTCGTAGGTTTTCTAACGAGGCGGCGCGATCTTCCCCGCCCGGAACTGTCCCAAAGCGTATGCCCAAACAAGAGCTGTTTCCAAACGCTGCCCTGGCTGATGGACCCATAAGCCAGGGGCGTGTGCGGGATCAAGGTGTTAAGGTAGTTATCGTAACGCCTGCGCACCAAACGTATGCGGACGTTCGCGTTTTTCAGAAGGAAGCGCGAACACTGGCTGCACACGGGTACCAGGTTACCCTCTTTGCACAGGCAAAAGGCAGGATGGCCCCGTTTGTCGAGGAAGGTGTCCGGGTCGTTCCTCTCAACTTCCCTACGCGAGGCCACATGGTTGTTGGATTACCGCGTTTGTTTCGGCGGCTGTTGCGTGAAAAAGCAGACCTTTACCACCTCCACAATCCGTTCTCGCTTCCGCTCATATTGGCGCTGAAGGCGGCACGCCGAAAGGTGATTTATGACGTTCATGAGGACTATATCGAGCGAATCCGTATTCGAGACTGGCTTCCCCGAGTACTGAGGGTACCCACTGCGTATTTCGTTGGCGGGCTCGAAATACTTGTCGGAAAGCTTGTGGACGGTGCCATTGCCACGCAGCCGGAAGTGGCGGATCGCCTCGGTAGCAGGGCGATTATTTTGGAGAATGCCCCCATGGTGAACGACGAGGTGATTGATCGGGCTGAGGCGTTTGCTCGAACGATCCCTGATGAAGTAGCGAACCCGGAAGGTGCGTTTCGCCTCGTTTATGCGGGGAGCATAAGCCGCGTCCGGGGTCTACCAAGCATGATGGATGCACTCGGCCTTGTCAATGAAGAAACCCCCGCTCGATTGTGGCTCATTGGGCCTCCCGACGACGAGCAGGGCATCGCCGACGCCATGCGCCATCCGGCCTGGCGATACGTCGATTTCATAGGCAGACTCGAGCATCAACATGAGGTGTTCGGACACATGCTGCGGGCGAACGTCTGCTTGGCTTTGTTCCGTGACTGGGGCGGCTATGCGCGCATCTCCTCAAACAAGCTCTATGAGTATATGGCCTCAGGCGTCCCCTTCGTTGCCAGTGCGTTCCCCCGCTGGCAGGCGAGACTGGAATCCGTGAAGGCAGGGTTCTTCTGTGAGCCAACCGACTCGGCCTGTGTGGCGTTGAACCTCCTCGATTTGATCAACGACCCAGATAAAGCGCGTCGAATGGGGGAAAAGGGTAGGACCTTTGTACGCGCCGAGTTCAATTGGGACACCGAGCAAGCGAAACTACTGGCCCTCTACCAACGTGTGTTGGGAGAGGGCCAGCACACGTTGTAAACATCTACCGGATTACCGCAATCCGCTCGATGCTCGTGGGGTTGTTAATGGCGTGCTCTTCGCCGTCGATATCGCGGACAAACACTTTGTACAAGTAAACGCCCGAAGCCACAGGATCTCCGTCTTCGTCCGTTCCATCCCACGGCACGCTGTTCCATCCGATTTGCAGCCCGCCACGCTCCAACAATTCGGGGTTTCGTATCAGATCGAATTCACGGACGAGGCGGCCGGATACCGAGTAAATCCGAATGCGGAAATCGTCTACGATCGAGGCGTTCGCGCCACCCATTCGGAACATGAGTCGCGTATTGCGGCTCATTGGATTCGGGTACGGGTAGAGGCTCTCAATGATTAGCGCGTTTTGCACCCTAAAATGCACCTGATAGAGGGTAGAGTCCTCAGCGGTTGCGTCTACCAGAGCTAGGTTTCCGGTTGCATCCACTGCACGAACCGTGAACGTATGTACCGTGTCGACACCGGTCAGATCGGGTGCAAACACAATGCGAGCCTCGTTAACCTCGTCCGTAGCCGGTGTGAACGTGAACTGCTCTGGTGTAAGTG
>JADFLK010000005.1 GCA_022564455.1 Bacteroidota bacterium | reverse complement strand
TTATAGCCCGCCGCGAGGCGCTCGGGGTCATCATCCGCGGCCGTGCCTCGCTGCGGCTGCGGCTGGAAGCGCAGCACAACACGGTACGCTCCTCCTTTCTCGATTTGATTGACTTCACTCTAAGCGATCCGGATACGCTGATGGGCTTCTCGGAACGATTCCTCTCGTTTGTTGAGGATCCCGTGGCCCGCCAATTCGTGCTGGAGGACTACACCCGGCCTCAAGTAAACAGCGCAGTGCGTTACACGTTTCGCTCAACCACGGCCAACCCGTTTCGGCGAAATCGGGGGCATACGTTTGAGTTGTCGGCGGAAGTGGGCGGCAACCTTTCCCAGTTCCTGGACCGTTTCGTGTTTACACCGGATTCATTGGAAGGCTCGCTGCCCGGCCTCCCGTTTTTTGGCGGTACTGACGAGAGTCGCCTGGAATACCGCCCGTACGTTCGCGGCCTTGTTGATTGGCGCCGGTACGTTCCGAGAGGGTCGATGACCTTCGCTTTCAAACTGGTTGCCGCCGCCGCCCATCCGACAGGCAATTCCCCCGTGGTTCCCTTCGACCGGCGGTTCTACAGCGGCGGAGCCTCCAGTGTGCGCGGTTGGAACTTCAGAACGCTTGGGCCGGGCGGATTGACCGGTGAGGGGGCGTTTGTCCAGGGTGGCGACATCAAACTGGAGGGCAGTGCCGAGGCTCGGCTTACGTTTCTCCGCCGGTTTCTGCGTGCGGACTGGCAGCTTGCCCTGTTCGTGGATGTAGGGAACGTCTGGTTCGGCCCCCGTAACCCCGGCGACGACGGCGGGCGTTTCCGTTTCGATCAGTTCTACAACGAGCTGGGTATTGGCGGGGGGTACGGCCTCCGGATCGGCTGGGAGTACCTCATTCTCCGGTTCGACCTTGGGCACAAGGTGCACATACCAGGTACCGATTCCGGTCTATTCCCTGAGGGCCTCGGAAGCCCGCTTTTCCACTTCGGAATCGGCCAGGCGTTCTGAGAAGCTGTTGAAATACTACGTCGTAAGCGAGGCGTGCGAATCCTGGTCGAGGTTAAGGCGCGATATCGCAGTCGAATCGGTGATTCGGCGAGCATCTCACAACGCAGAGCCGAAACGCCCCGAAATAGTCTTTCACGGTTAGTGTGAACAGGCTCTGGCAGCCCTGCCATACCACGGAATAGGAGTTCGTCGGCAGAACGCTGTTCGTCTAGGCTTCGTCTTCTTCCAGGCAAGCCAACGAACGATCGAACATGCCCAAGGCATCATCAATGAGTTGGCGGGCCATTTTATCAGCGGCGGAGGCAGTCCCGAAGTCACCCCTCGACTCATGGAGCACGTGCCCGAGATGGAGCACCGTGTAGCCGTAAGACTGCGCACCGAAGCGGCCGTGCATCGTTGCTATCGTAAGATCGAAACCACGATGCCGAAGTGTCATAGCTTCGGTGGTCGCTGTGGCGGGGAAGGAAGTGCGAGGTGAAGGCGTGAGTGCCATGAGGGCTAGGGAGACGAGTGACGTGTGGAGCAAGCATCGTCAAGCTGCGCGCCTTCTATGTTTAAACCCCTCCTCAGCGTTGGATTGGTACACTTCTGCGCCGGAATGGGCGGTAGAAGGCGCACAGGCTCAGGATGAGACACATTACGGCGTCGCTGAGACCAACAATGAAACCCGCGCCTCCCAGGCGGGAAGCACGGTTTCTGTACCCGGATGCGCTAGGAAGCTGTCGGATTCAGAATGATTCTACTGCGGCGAAGGTAAGTCGAGTCAGGGGTCATGGGTCAGATTTGGGAGGTACGAGGCCAAAGTAAGAGGGTTAAGGATTGAAGGTTTCAGGCTGAAAGTTGTCCCGGTTTCCTGACACCTGCGCTCAGTCCTTTACCCTTAGCTCATAGCCTTCAACCCTCAGTTCTCCGTCCTCAGTCCTCCGTACACCTGACGCCTGACTTCTGACCCCCAATTCCTTTCCCCACTCGCCTTGCTATGATCCTCCCAAACCCAACAGACACCTATTCGGACGAGGAGGCCGTTTCGTGTTGCTGCTCGCGAATCAGCTCAAGCGCACGTTCGGCAACATCATGAAAGCGTTGAACATCGGCGGCTATCGCGTCGCACAGGGGCCCTGTTCCACCTACTGAACCCGCCCGGGCGTTACGCTCCAACTCTACACACAAGTACGAGAGAGATTTGGCCCCAAGAATACCGCTGGATGACTTCAGCTTGTGGACTGCCTTTGCCACAGTTGCTGCGTCGCCCTTATTGTGGGCAGTCAGGATGTGCTCCATCAAGAGCGTGTCAGCGCGGAGGTAGCTGGCCAGCACCTCTTCGGCAAACCCGAGGTCTTCCACGCCCGTGAGGGTACGAAGATGATCGGGGATGGCACGCGCAGCCGTGTCCAGCTCCACAGCAGTCATCGTCGGCTCGCCAGGTTGTGGGGCAGGTGACGGCATGTCCGGCTGAGGCGTGGGCAGGACGGGTGCGTGATTCGCAGGGGGCTGATCGGGGGCGTCTGATGGAGACGATGTAGTGGGTTCTGCTGGTGCAGGCGCTGTACTCTCTGGGCTCTCCGGTCTGGGTGGCTTCGGCTTGCTTGCGGCCTTCGGTCCTATCAGGCTGTCGAGGTCGAGCGTTCTCGGCTTGCGGTCGAGAATGGCAGAGTGCGCACGTCGGCGCGGGGCCTCCGCCACGTTCTCTGCTTCCTCTTTCTCTGCTTCAGTTTTTCTCGGCGGCTTCCTGTTTATCACAATGCGAGCGCATTTGCTAAGAGCAGCCGCGAGATCCTCCTGGTGGACGGGCTTTGGCACGTAGTCGTCCATTCCGGCTTCCAGGCAGCGGTCGCGGTCGCCCTGCATGGCATTTGCGGTCATGGCTACAATACGTGGCCGCTTCTCGCGTGGAATGGTCTGCCGGATGTGACGTGTGGCCTCCAAGCCGTCCATTTCAGGCATCTGAACGTCCATCAGGATGACATCGTAATCTGCCAGTTCGAGCGCCTTGATGACCTCCAGGCCGTTCGCAGCGACATCGGCAACATAGCCGAGGCGTTTGAGGATGCCTAGGGCCACCTTCTGGTTAACGGCGTTGTCCTCTGCCAGCAAAATCCGGAGGGGCTGCATCTCCGAAGAGGGAGGAGCCGACGCGGTTGGGAGTGAAACGTCAATGGATGGCTGTGGCGCGGGAGGGCTCACCTCTGGCGGTGCGGATTCCTGTACTTCGGTCCCCGCAGAGATTGCGGGCAGATTCTCGTTGGCCCGCGACGTAGAAGCAGGGGCGGTAGCATCCCGATTATGAGCCTCTTGATGGCTCGGAGACAAGTCCTCAGCCTGAACGTCCGGGAAGTGCAGTGCCTCACGCACATCACTTGCTGATTCGTTGAAGTCTGAGACGTTGGAAGCGGTGGGGGTGTCGTTCTCATATCCCGAGGCCGGAAGCGTCGGTGGAGCGTTCCAGTCTTCGGGCAATTGTCGTAGCCGCTCCTGTGTAGTGGTCACGTTGGTCAACACTTCGAACAACTGCATCTGCTTGACCGGCTTGGTTAGAGCAGCATCCACAAGCCCGCCTGCGCGTATGCGGTTGCCCACCGAGGAAAGCATGATAAGGGGACGCTCCCGAACCGCGTCGCGCGAGCGTAGCTCCTCGGCCAGCATCAAGCCGTCCATCTCGGGCATTTGCATGTCGAGGAGGGCGAAATCGTAGATGCCGCCTCGGTCAACCCAGTCCAGAGCCTCGGCCGCTCCCGGCCATGCTATGGGCTCCATACCCCAGTTCTCGCTTTGCTTAATGAGGATCTTCCGATTCGTCTCGTTGTCGTCAACAATAAGGACGCGTTTGCCTTGCAGCTGTGGCTGAATGCCCTGCAGAGACTCTGTATTAGCTAGTACGGCTTTGTACACCAGCACGGTGAAGAAGAGCGTCGAGCCAAACCCGACCTCGCTCTCCACCCACATGGTGCCGCCCATCAGCTCGGCAAGGCGGCGGCTAATGGCAAGGCCAAGGCCAGTGCCGCCATACTTGCGTGTGGTGGACGAATCGATCTGCGAGAACGATGTAAAGAGGCGGTTCAGGCGATCTTCCGGGATGCCAATCCCGGTATCGCGCACGCTGAACTGGAGTTCATGGAGTTCCCGCTTGTCCGCGCCGCGAACAGATCGAGATTCCACTGAAATGACGACTTCACCTTTCTCGGTGAACTTGACCGCGTTGCCGAGAAGGTTTACAAGTATCTGGCGGAGACGTGTCACGTCTCCGTTTATGGTCTCGGGGACGTTGTCTTCAAGGGAGTAGGCAAGTTCCAGGTGTTTCTCGGACGCCTTGGAGGCAAGCAGGTCCATAGCCTCTTCGATGCACTGTCGGAGCTCGAACGGCTGCTCTTCCAGCTCAATCTTCTCGGCCTCAATCTTCGAGAAGTCGAGAATGTCGTTTATGATAGTGAGGAGGCTTTCACCTGAAACACGGATGGTATCTACGTAGTCGCGCTGCTCATCGGTAAGCCCGCTGTCGGCGAGGAGCGTCGTCATCCCGATCACCCCATTCATAGGAGTGCGGATCTCGTGGCTCATCGTGGCCAGAAACTCGCTCTTGGCCTTGGCCGCAACGTCCGATGCGTTCATGGAGTCGCGTAGTTCATCAACCATTTTTAGCCGCGAGCGCAACACGAAATAGCCCAGGATTGCGATTGCACTCAGTGTAAAAAGGTAGGTGATGCGTGACACTTGTGGGTCGCTTACTGCGAACGCCGCAATGCCCGTTGCGAGTACGACAAAGCCTGAATAGATGGCAAGATGCGTTGGCTTCCTGAACCCGACAGCGCACCCGAAGATCACGAGCATCATTGCGAACGTTGTGTTCACCGACAGATCGTTGAGGTAGGTCAGGCTTACCTGCCACGCCGAAACCACATAGAACAGCGCGTAAATTCCTGACAGCGCATTCTTCCGAAACCACTCATTCAGAAACGTGAGACCAACCAGCGCGAGACAAGCAAGGCCAACACTCAAACGCACCCAGATGGGGTCCACGATGCCCGGCTCCACCATCTGGTAGAGCGGACCGAATCCGATTATAACGATGCCGCCTACGAGCAGCAGGGCGCGATACAGTTTGAGGTCGAGCGAAGCCTGCGACTTGGGCATGAGCATGGGCGGGGAAACAGGGTTCTCAACTCTCCCCGGGTAGTTATTACCGGAGAAGACGTAGAGAGAACCCCGTCAAGGCGGATTGCAACGGGTTTTTGGGGGATGGAGCCCACCTTGCTAGGTGCGACAAGAAACGCTCCTGATTGAACCCGGCACGCATCCTGTTCGCGATCAATTCCGCAAGCCGCTCTGCCAGGCGGGGTATTTTGGAGGACTCCCACCATGAAGTCCGATGTCCGAACCAGGCACTGCCCAGAAGCCGTCCATTCGCAGAGGCGAGGAGATAGAACTCACGCTCGAAAAGTTTGCAGATCGCGGAAAGTCGCTGACGCGCGTGGGCGGGTATGTGGTTTTTGTCGCCGGCGCGGTGCCGGGCGACCGCATTCGAGCCAAAGTTTTCAAACGGAAGAAGTCGTTCGCTGAAGCAAGATTGTTGGAGGTGCTGGAACCCAGCCCACTTCGTACGGAAGCCCGTTGTGAGTACTTCAATAGTTGCGGTGGCTGTAAGTGGCAGCACGTGAAGTACGACGCCCAGTTGGCGATGAAGCGTGAGGCCGTAGTGGAGGCGCTGGGCCATCAGGGTGGGTTTGATCTGGAGGCACTCGGAATCGAAGTCCGGCCCACACTCGGCGCTGAAGAGACCTACTTCTACCGCAACAAGATGGAGTTCACTTTCGCTTCCAAGCGATGGCTTACCGATTGGGAGATCGCCACGGGTGAGGTAATGGACAAAAACTTTGCCCTCGGCCTCCATGTCCCCGGCCGGTTCGACAAGGTGTTGGACTTGCAGGCGTGCTACCTCCAGTCCGAGTGGTCGGCACGGCTTGTGAACGGCGTTCGGGCCTTTGCAAAGGAGAAGGGGTGGGAGCCGTGGGACATCCGGAATCACACCGGCTATCTCCGCCACCTCGTCCTCCGTACGCCCGAGCATACCGACGAGAATATGGTCGTGATCGTCACGAGCAAAGAGGACCCCGAGCGGATGACGCTCTTCGCCGAGTTCCTCCAGCGCGATTTCCCCGAGGTTTCCACCCTCGTCAATACCATCAACTCCACGCCCGCGCAGACGGCGTTTGGGGAAATGATGATCAACGTGTTCGGGCCTGGCGTCGTGCATGACAAGCTCGGTCCGTACACGTTTGAGATCGCCGCCAACGCATTCTTCCAGACCAATACGAGGCAGGCCGAGAAGCTCTACGAGATAACAGCCGAGTTCGCGGGCCTCAAGCCCGACGATCTCGTGTACGACCTCTACTGCGGCGCCGGGACGATCTCGATCTTCATTTCTGACCGAGTGAAGCACGTTGTCGGCGTGGAGCTAATCGAAGCAGCCGTAACCAATGCGAAGGCCAACGCGGTGGCCAACGGCGTGGAGAACTGTACGTTTGTGGCAGGCGACATGCTCAAGCTGTTCACGCCTGAGTTTGTAGAGGAGCACGGCCGGCCGGATGTGCTCATCGTCGATCCGCCGCGTGCGGGGATGCACCCGAAGGTGGTCAAGCAGATCAAACGGCTGAAGCCCGAGCGCCTCGTCTACGTATCGTGCAACCCCCAGACGCAGGCGCGCGACCTCGAACAACTCGGCGACGCCTATCGCATCGAGGCCGTCCAGCCCATCGACCTCTTCCCGCATACGCACCACGTGGAGAACGTAGTGAAGCTGGTGGTCGTATGAGAAACGAGCCTTAGCTTCCCTTCATGGACTCCAACGAATTTCGCGTCGACCGCACCGCATTCCAGGTGTTCACCTCCTTCGAGGAGGCTGACGAGGCTGATCGCCGTTACTGGTGGAGCCGAACGCCCGAAGAACGGCTTCAACATATGCAGCACCTCCGCGAACTCAACTATGGTGACGAAGCTTCCGCCCGACTTCAGCGAGTTCTTGAAATCACTCGCCGAATACCGGGTTGAGTATCTGTTAATTGGTGGATACGCGGTTGGCTATCACGGGTACGCTCGCTTCACCGGCGACATCGATGTATGGGTGCGCCCGACGGAAGAGAACGCTGAGCGCATCATCGGGGCTCTACGAGAGTTTGGATTTGACGTGCCGTCGCTTCGTACGTCTCTCTTCACGAAACCGGGTAGAATAACGCGGATGGGGATTCCACCCAACCAGATTGAAGTGTTCTCGTCGGTGCCGGGTGTCGCATTTGACGAGTGCTGGCCCGACCGGGTTGAGGACGAGTGGGATGGCGTACCCGTGACAGTGATCGGGCTCGACTGTCTGAAAACCAACAAACGCGCCAGCGGTAGGCTGAAGGACCTCGCTGACCTTGACGAGCTCCCCTGATGCGAACCTTCGTTACCGGCGGAACCGGCTTCGTGGGAAGCCACCTAGTGGAAGCCCTGCTAGAACGTGGCAACGAGGTTCGCTGTCTGGTCCGGAAGGAGTTGAAGTGGTTGGAAGGACTGCCCGTCGCCACTATTCAGGGTGATCTGTTCGATGGAGAGGTGCTGCTGGAGGGCATGGATGGTGTAGGCATTGTGTACCACGTCGCTGGGATGACGCGCGCGCCGAACCGCGAGGCGCTGGACCGCACCAACATTGAGGGCACGCTGAACATTCTGGATGTCGCGAACGAGGCGGGTGTTGGAAAGGTGCTGGTTACGTCGTCGTTGGCGGCGGTGGGGCCGAGCGGAAACCATCGGTTGACGGAAGACGCGCCGCTCAAACCCATGTCCAATTACGGAAGGAGCAAGGCCGAGATGGAACGGCGAATCGCGGAGCGGGGTGATGGTCCGCCGGTTGTCATTGTTCGCCCTCCATCGGTGTACGGGCCTCGGGAAGCCGACATCTTCACCCTCATCAAATTGGCCGGCCGGCAACGCATCCTCCCGATTGTGGGAAACGGCAACGTACCGCAACTCGACCTCGTCCACGTCCGCGACCTGGTGAACGGGATGATTGCCGCGGCGGAATCGGAGACCACGGCCGGCCGGACGTATTTTCTCGGTGGCCCGCGCGGCTACAGTTGGGATGAGATCCGGTCTGCGATTCGGGTCGCGCTGGGGCACGGCGCCCTCAGCATCAACGTGCCGCGAATGCTAGTAGGCGTCATCGGTGCGGCCTCCGAGGGCATCGGGAAGCTGCTTGGCAAATATCCGCCTCTAAATCGCGAGAAAGCGCGCGAGGCCAAAGCCTCGTGGCTCGTGTCGTCCGAAAAGGCCCACACCGATTTTGGCTACGAACCGTCCGTTTCGTTGGAGGAAGGCATGAGCGAGACCGTTCGCTGGTACCGGGAGAATGGCTGGTTGTAGAGGAGGGTTTGGGTAACGCGATTTTCAGCAAAGTGACGCATCCGCGAGGAATCCCGACGCCTCCCGTAGCGTTACCTTTTGGGGTGGATTCGGTTGCCGGATCCAACTGCCGGAAGTGAGACATCCGAGCCTCTCCGGGCCTCTTCTACCAATCTCTCCATTTCGTGAGCTCCTTTGGATTTAACAGCGGCTACGTCGAGGATCTGTACGGGCAGTACCTCGAAAACCCCGAGTCGGTCAGCGAGAGTTGGCGCGAGTTCTTCGCCGACTTCCAGCCCGGCCCTACGTTCAGTCCGCGAACGCCTGGTACAGGAGTGGCCGTGGCGCCGGACGCCGTTGCAGCCGAGCCCGATGTAGCTCCACCGGCCGCGCCTTCAGGAGATGGAGCAGCGATCGCGGAAGAGGTACCTGCTCCACTGCGTGCGAGACCCTCGTCTGCGGCCGACGTCCCCGTATCGGATGGCGCCGAGGTGACGCCATTGCGCGGTGTGGGTGCCAAGATCGTGGAGAACATGGAGGCCAGCCTGAGCATCCCGACGGCGACCTCCGTGCGCGAGGTGCCCACGAAGCTCATGGCGGAGAACCGCCGCCTCATGAACCGGCGGCAGCAGATGATGGGCGGCGAAAAGGTCTCCTTCACGCACCTCATCGCGTATGCCATTGTGAAGGCGCTGGAGCGGTTCCCCGGTATGATCGCCACCTTCCGCTACAGCCCCGACGGTAAGCCGGAGCGCATCGATCCGGAAGATTCCAACCTCGGCCTTGCCATTGATATCGAGAAGAAAGGCAAACGGCAACTCCTGGTGCCAAACATAAAGGCGGCGCAGAACCTTTCGTTTGCGGAGTTCCTCGGGGCCTACAACGGCATCGTCAACCGCGCTCGCGGCGGCGAGCTTGAGGTCGCAGATTTTCAGAACACGACGGCCACCCTCACGAATCCGGGCACGATCGGCACGGCGATGAGCGTGCCGCGCCTGATGCCAGGGCAGGGTGTAATCATCGGCGTGGGCTCCATCGGCTTCCCATCGCAGTACGCCGGGATGTCGAAAGAAGAGCTCTCGCGCCTCGGTCTGAGCGAGGTGATGACCCTCACCTCCACGTACGACCACCGGGTGATTCAGGGCGCCGAGAGCGGTGAGTTCCTCCGCTACGTATCCGATCAGCTTACCGGCAAGTTCGATTTCTACGACGAGGCCTTCCGCAGCCTCGGCATCCACACGCCGCCGCTGCGCATGGAGGCTGACACGACGCCGATGCTGGGCCGCCGGGGCGTGGGCAGCGACCGGGCGAGTGCCGCCGAGAAGCAGGCCAGCGTCCTCCAGTTCATCCGCGCGTACCGCGTGCGCGGGCACCTGCTCGCTGATACCAACCCGCTGCACTACGAGCCGCGCATCCACACCGAACTCGACCCCGCCAGCTATGGGCTCACCGTTTGGGATCTCGACCGCGTGTTCATCACCGGCCGTCTCGCCGGGAAGGAGAAGATGCCACTGCGCGATGTCCTGGACATCCTGTGGGATACCTACGCCGGGCACATCGGCACCGAGTTCATGCACATCTCCTCACCCGAGGAGAAGCGCTGGCTGATAGAGCGCATCGAGCCTCAGCAATTCCGCGAAAAGGTCTCCGTAGAGCGCAAGAAGCGCATTCTTGAGAAGCTGAACGCCGCCGAGGCCCTCGAGCAGTTCATCCACACGAAGTACATCGGCCACAAGCGGTTCTCGCTGGAAGGCGCCGAAACGGTGATCCCCATTCTGGATGCCATCATCTCCGACGCTGCCAATCAGGAAGTGGAGGAGGTGGTCATCGGGATGGCGCACCGGGGCCGCCTGAACGTGCTCACGAACATCATCGGCAAGCCGTACCACAAGGTGTTCGACGAGTTCGAGGGGACCACCGACGCCGAGGCGGTGCAGGGCTCCGGCGATGTGAAGTACCACCTCGGCCAGCAGGGCGTGCATACCGCGCCGAGCGGCGCCACCATCAGGCTCACGCTGGCCTCCAACCCGAGCCACCTCGAAGCCGTGAGTCCGGTAGTGGAAGGGGTGGTGCGGGCGAAGCAGCAGCGCTTGATCGAGCAACTTGACGGCCAGCCCGAGAAGGTGGTCCGCGACCGCGTCATCCCAATCCTTCTGCATGGAGACGCAGCCTTCGCAGGCCAGGGCGTGGTGGCGGAAACGCTCAACCTCTCCGAACTGGAAGGCTACCGAACCGGCGGCACCATCCACCTCGTCGTCAACAACCAGATCGGTTTTACGACGCTCCCGCTGCACGCGCGCTCATCCGCCTATGCCACCGACATAGCGCGGATGATTCAGGCGCCCATCTTCCACGTCAACGGCGACGACCCCGAAGCCGCCATCCGCGTGGCGTGCCTCGCTCTCGACTACCGGCAGGTCTTCAACAAGGACGTGGTCATCGACCTGATCTGTTACCGCAAATACGGCCACAACGAAGGCGACGAGCCGGGCTACACGCAGCCGCTCATGTACGCCGACATCAAAGGCCACCGCTCGGTGCGAAAGTTGTACGTGGAGCATCTGCTGCGCAAGGGCGAACTCACCCCCGAGGACGCGGAGTCGCTGCTGGATGACTTCCGCGCGCGCCTCGACCAGGCGTTCGAGGAGACGAAGGAACTGGCCGAGCGTCAGAAGGACCACCAGGTCGTTTCGCAGCCGGTCCGTGTACCCGCCGCGGTGGAGATGGTTACCTCGGTGCGGCGGGAATCGTTGGAGCGGGTGGTACGCGCGCTGGTTGATATGCCGGAAGACTTCAACGTCCATCGTAAGCTGGGGCGCCAGTTCGAGCGCCGCGAGCAGCAGTTTGAGGAAGGCAAGATCGACTGGGCATTCGCCGAGGCATTGGCGTTTGGCACGTTGCTGCAGGAGGGCACTCCTGTTCGCCTTTCCGGGCAGGATTCGGGGCGCGGCACCTTCTCGCAGCGCCACTCCATCCTGTACGACCAGAATGATGCGCATACCTACGTTCCACTCAACCACGTGGCGGAAGGACAGGCGCGTTTTCAGGTGTACGACAGCCTGCTGAGCGAATACGCCGCCCTTGGTTTCGAGTACGGGTATTCGGTGGAGGAGCCAGATGCGTTGGTTTGTTGGGAGGCTCAGTTCGGCGACTTCGTCAACGGGGCGCAGATTATGATCGACCAGTTTATTTCGGCCGCCGAGGCCAAGTGGGCGCAGACCAGCCGCCTCACGATGCTCCTCCCGCACGGATCGGAGGGGCAGGGACCGGAGCATTCCTCGGGCCGCCTGGAGCGGTTCCTGCAGGCCTGCGCCGAGGACAACATGATCGTCGCCAACTTCTCGACGCCTGCGAACTACTTCCACGCCCTCCGGCGGCAGGTGAAGCGCGAGGCCCGCAAGCCGCTCGTGGTGATGACGCCCAAGAGCCTCCTGCGGCATCCCGCCGTAGTCTCCACCGTGGAGGATCTAACGGAAGGCCGCTACCAGCCCTTCATTCCGGCGGAGGCCGAGTCGTCTTCCGCAAAGCGCCTCGTGCTCTGCTCGGGCAAGGTCTATTACGATATGCTGAAGGCCCGCGAAGAACTCGGTAGCTCCGGCTCCGTTGCCATCGCCCGGCTGGAGCAGTTTTATCCCTTCCCCGAAGAAGCCGTCGCGGCTGAGTTAACGCGATTCAAGGACGTTGAGGAGGTGGTTTGGCTGCAGGAAGAGCCTGCAAACATGGGCGCCTGGTCCTTCGTCCGTCCGCTGCTGGACGACCTGCTGGAGCAACTCCACGGCGATTGCAACAAGCGTGTGGCGTACGCCGGCCGGCCGGCCGCAGCGAGCCCAGCCACCGGAAGCGCTACGGTCCACGCCGCCGAGCAGGATGTCATTCTCCAGAAGGCGCTGGGGGTGGAGGGCTGAGGGGGCGATTGGATTGGAAGACCTGTAGGGACACGGCAGGCCGTGTCCGCGTGAGCTTCATGGTTCCAAGCAGCAGAATTAGATTTGCATGACCCAATACATACAGAGTTAAACAAGAACGCCGCCCCCTGCAGTGCTGCTGGGAGCGGGCGTTTTAACTAGTCAGGGCTGGGCAATCCCGGCGGCGATCTAATAGCGCCGCCTGCGGCGCGCGTTGGCCCTTGCCTTCTTGCGCTCTTCGCGGCGCACTTCGCTCGGCTTCGTGAACGCGAGGTTCTCGCGGTAGGTGCGCAGGATGCGTGCGCGGTTCACCGAGCGCTTGAAACGGCGCAGCGCGCGGTCGATGGACTCTTTGTCACGAACTTTGATACCGACTGCCAAGGCAGACCTCCAAAAAGGGATACAAACGAATGAGGTGCGGTTACTCAACCGCGAAGCCAAACAAGGTACGGAGCCTCGCCCTATGGCTTCAAGAGGTTGGGGCAGGCCGAGTTGGTGAAATCGGGGCGAAGGAAGCACCGTTCCACACATTTAGTGGGTGGAGTATCGGATCATGCGCAACGAGGTATAGCACCGAGTCACCTTAATGAAGCACGTAGTTCAGCCCCTCCAGACCATTGTCCTCGCCACCCGCAACCCCGGTAAGGTGGCCGAGCTTGCCGCGATGTTGGAGGAGTTGCCGGTTCAACTTATTTCTGCTGCGGATGTGCACAATGCTCCGCACGTTGAGGAGGACGCCGACTCCCTCCGAGGCAACGCGGAGAAGAAGGCGCGGGAGCTTTTTGAGCATACAGGCCTTCCCTCTCTGGCCGACGATACCGGCCTCGAAGTGGATGCGCTCGCCGGCGCGCCAGGTATCCACAGCGCACGCTACGCCGGATCTAAATCAGACGACAAGGCCAACCGTGCGAAGCTGCTGGCTGCGCTGGAAGGGCGTGAGGATCGCTCGGCGCGTTTCCGTACGTCGCTGGCTTTTGTGGATATTGCAGGGACACACTTTTTCGACGGGGTCTGTGAGGGCGTCATCACAAACGAGGAGCGCGGAGGCGCTGGGTTCGGCTATGACGCCATCTTTCAACCCGATGACGCCGCCGGCCGCACCTTCGCCGAAATGGACAAGGCGCAAAAAAACCTGATCTCCCATCGTGGCCGCGCGCTTGCGCAGTTCGTACGATTCCTTGAGGAACAGCCAGGGCATTAACAATCTACACCGGCGGACACGGCGTGCCGAGTCCCTACGCATCTGTAGGTTGGTTGTGTTCTCGTGGACGCCTCGGCGAGTTGTCCCTACCCTCACCCTCAGACTCCCATCCACCCATACCCACCAAAATGATCGCTCTCATCCAGCGCGTCAGCGAAGCATCTGTGGACGTAGACGGCGAGACCGTTGCCGCAATCGGCGCCGGCCTGCTGGTTTTGCTCGGGGTTCATCAGGACGACACCGAGACCAAGGCCGACTGGGTTGCGGGTAAGGTGAGTCGTCTACGTGTGTTTCGGGATGAGGAGGGGCGGATGAACCGGTCCCTACTCGATACGGACGGCGAGGCCCTCGTCGTCTCGCAGTTCACCCTCTACGGCGACGCCCGCAAGGGAAACCGGCCATCGTACGTAGCGGCAGCGCCTCCCGAGAAAGCCGAGGCCCTCTACAAATACTTTACTGAGCAGCTCAGCAGCCTCCTTAACAAGCCGGTTCCGACGGGTGTATTTGGCGCCATGATGGACGTGCGCCTGGTTAACGACGGCCCTGTGACGCTGTGGATCGAGAGGTAGGGCGTGTTCGCCGAGTGCGCCGCAAATGTGAGAGGAGGAAAAAAGAGGGAAGGAAGAATGGAGGACACGAAGACGGTGGCCACGTGTAGTTTGATGTGTTTTTTTCTCTCACTCTCTCAAACCCCATCCTCTCATCCGTTCAAAACAGTGCGCCTTTTTCTGTTCGCCTTTGTTCTCCTCTCAATGACAGCGTCTGCGCAACACGCTCCGTTCGTCCTTCACAACGCCCGCATCTACACGGTAAACGATGCGCAGCCGCGTGTAGAAGCCATGGCCGTTGACTCGGGGCGCGTGGTGGCCTTGGGAAGCGAGGAGGATGTCCTCTCAGCCTATCCGGGCTGGGAGCGGCTGGACGCAACGGGCCTCACCGTAGTGCCGGGCCTGATTGACGCGCACGCACACCTTATGGGGATGGGGCAGAGTCTTTTACGTGTGGATCTGGTGGGCACCACCTCGATAGAAGATGTCGTTGAGCGCCTCCTCGCATTTCAGTCCACGCTGCCCGAGGAGGGCTGGCTGACCGGCCGTGGTTGGGATCAGAATGACTGGGGAGGGGACGGAGCTTTCCCGACGCGGCACGATCTGGATAGCGCGTTCCCCCATCGCCCGGTCTGGATAAGCCGTGTGGATGGACACGCCGGATGGGCGAACTCGGCGGCTATGCGTGCAGCCGGCATCAACCCGGATTCGCTCGCGTCTGCGTCGCCGGACGGCGGGGTGACTCTGGTGGACGAGCAGGGGTACCCTTCAGGTGTTTTTGTGGATGCGGCAGAGGAATTGATCAACAGTGTGCTGCCTCAAGCGACAGATGCTGAGTTGGAAGAGGCGCTTACAAGAGCCCTGCAAGAGACGGCGAAGTACGGCCTGACAGGCGTACACGAGGCAGGTATCGGCATGGACACACTCGCCGTCTACCGCCGGTTTATTGCGGAAGGGCGCTTCAACATTCGCAACTACGCGATGATCGGCGGCGTGGGTGCATTGTTTGAGATGATCTGTGTGGAGGGCATCATTGAAGGTGAGGGAGATCGTCTCTGGGTGCGGTCCCTTAAACTCTACGGAGACGGCGCCCTCGGAAGCCGAGGTGCTGCGCTGTTGGTTGACTACGTAGATGATCCCGGCAACCGGGGTCTCTTCCAGTATGAGCCGGCGATGTTCGAATCGATGGTGCGGAAGGCCATGCAGTGCGGCCTGCAGGTGAATACGCACGCCATCGGTGATGCCGCAAATCGTGCCGTGTTGGATGCCTACGAGGTAGCTATTCAGGCAACAGGAGGTGGCCCCGGCCGCCATCGGATCGAACACGCGCAGGTTGTGGCGCTCAATGACATCCCGCGCTTTGCACAGCTTGGTGTGATTGCATCCGTCCAGCCGACACATGCCACCAGCGATATGCCGTGGGCTGAAGACCGCGTAGGATCGGGTCGCATCCGAGGCGCCTACGCATGGCGGCGCTTCCTCGACGCAGGCGTTCGTCTTCCGTTGGGCTCCGACTTTCCCGTGGAGCGCGTCAGCCCGCTGCTCGGCTTCTACGCGGCCATCACCCGGCAGGACGCGGATGGAAACCCGCTCAATGGCTGGTATCCCGATCAGCGTCTTTCACGCGAGGAAGCGCTGCGGGGCTTCACGATCGAAGCGGCGTACGCAAGCTTTATGGAGGATGAAGTAGGCAGCCTGGAAGTAGGCAAGTGGGCCGACTTTGTGATCCTCTCCAAAGACATCATGACCGTGCCCGCTCGGGCTATTCTGGATACGCATGTCGAAGCGACGTACCTCGGTGGTGAACTGATTTACACCTTCGAATAGACGCGGTTAAATAGACGCGGGGGCAAACCGTATTCACTGTTCGGCGTTGGAAGACCATGGAAATTGGATTACCCGGCTGGTTCATCACGATGTTCGTGGGAGGCCTCGGCTTCGGCTTGGCCGTTGCTGCGGCCTGGCATTGGGTAAAGCGCTTCCTCGACCGATGAGTAGAATGAAAACGAGAAGCCTCCTCACAGATCGTTTTGGCCGACGGCACACCTACCTGCGGATTGGCCTGACGGAACGCTGCAACCTTCGCTGCACGTATTGCATGCCGGCGGAGGGCGTCCCACTCAAGCCCAAGACTGCGCAACTCACGGCAGATGAAATCGAGCGGCTGGTCCGGCTATTTCTGGCGGAAGGCGTCACCAAGATCAGGCTCACGGGCGGCGAGCCGTTGGTGAGAAAGGACGCTGTCGAAATTTTCGAGCGAATCGGGCGCATGGAGGGGCTTCAGGATCTGGCCCTCACGACAAACGCAATCCTTCTCGAAGATCGGCTTCCTGCGTTGAAGGCGGCCGGACTCGCGCACCTCAATATCTCGCTGGACACCCTGCAGCCCGAACGCTTCAAATCGATCACGCGCAGGGGTGGGTTCGAAGTCGTCCGTAGCGCCATCGACGCAGCGCTCGCATCAGGTTTCGGAACAGGCCCACTCCTGCTGAAAATCAACGCTGTGGTAATGCGGGACGTCAACGACGATGAACTGACCGACTTCGTAGCGTGGACCCGGGACACGCCAATCGAGGTGCGCTTCATCGAGTACATGCCGTTCGACGGCAATGGTTGGGCGGATGCCGCACTCGTTCCGCTCGCCGAAATGCGCGAGCGTGTGGAGGATAAGTTCGGGCCGTTGGATGCCCTTCCCGGACAGCCGGAAGACACGGCGACCACGTTCCGTGTCCCAGGCTTTGCAGGTTCCGTGGGATTCATTGCCAGCATGACCGTGCCGTTTTGTGCAGGATGCAACCGGCTTCGTATCACCGCCGACGGCAGCTTCAAAGTCTGCCTCTTCGGGCCCAAGGAGGTGAGCCTCCGCGATCTGATGCGCAACGGCGCCGATGACGACGAACTGAGGGGAGTGATTGGTGTAGCGGTGAATGGCAAGAAGGCTGCCCATGCAGGAATGGATGTACTGGCCCGCACTCCAAACCGGCCAATGATTCTAATCGGTGGGTAGAGTATGGGCTGTAGGCTACGAGCTTTGGGCTTTGAGCTTCGGGCTCTCAGTTTCAGGCCATGAGCTACGAGCTTCGGGCTCTGAGTTTCTTGAGCAACGCGATGGTCATTCGTCGGACGATCTCAAGCTGATCATTGAGCGCCGCGTAAGCCTCAGCAGAGACATAGTTGAGGTCACGAGCAAGCAAGAGCTGATAGTCAACCTCGCTTATCGAGCCAACGGCAAATTGGACGAATCGCGCAAAGTCTGCGTCACTGCCCCTGCCGGTTCCCTCTGCGATGTTGGAAGAAATAGAAACTGCCGCTCTGCGTATCTGGCTTGTAAGACCATACCGTTCGTCATTGGGAAACGAGCGTGTCGCGTTGTAAATCTCAAGAACGAGTGCGTGGGCGTCTTCCCAGACGCGGAGGTTCTTGTAGTTCTGCATGGTTCTGGTATGTGTGAGTGAGGGGCCAATAGTAGTGTACACGTGGTAACAATGTGACTTATGTCTTGTAGTCATGAACTCGCTGCCCATAGCCCACGGCCCATAGCCCTCAACCCATAGCCCTCGTATCTTCAAGCCCCGTTCCCCCAATCCTTCCGCGATGACTGATCTCGAAGCCCCAACCCTGACGCACATTGACGAGCACGGACGCGCTCAGATGGTGGACGTCAGCCCCAAGCCTTCGACGACCCGCACAGCAGTGGCGGCAGGGCGTGTGGTGCTGGGCGAAGAGGCGTTCAACCTCGTCAAGGAAAACCGAATTCAGAAAGGCGACGTGTTGACCGTGGCCACTATTGCCGGAGTGATGGGCGCGAAGCGAACCAGCCTCCTCGTGCCGCTGTGCCACGATGTCGTGCTCCAGAACGTCGAGATCGACTTTGAATTGAACGACGAAATGTCGGCGATAGAAGTGAAAGCCATCGCAAAAACGCAGGGCCCGACGGGCGTGGAGATGGAAGCCCTCACGGCGGTCTCCATTGCGGCGCTTACCATTTACGACATGTGCAAGTCGGTTTCCAAGGACATCTCCGTGACCGATGTGCGGCTGCTCGCCAAGTCCGGTGGCCAGAGCGGTGACTACATTCGCAAGGAATGATTTCGCAGCCGGCCATTAACTCCTTCCTCAACCCCTAACCCTCATGGAAACTATACTCGGTGGCGTAAGCCTCATCTTGATCGTCGGGATTGTTCTATTCCTTCTGGTCATTCTCTACTTCGTCCCTGTTCGCCTCTGGATCACGGCGATTTTCTCCGGCGTCGAGTTGAAACTCTTCCGCGACCTCGTTGGGATGCGGCTGCGGAATGTTCCGCCGGCCCAGATTGTCCATCCGCTCATCACCGCGCACAAGGCGGGCATTGCTGTGACGGCACCGGAGTTGGAGGCTCACTACCTCGCTGGTGGGCACGTCCAGCAGGTGGTGAACGCGCTTATATCTGCCGACAAGGCGAACATCCCCCTCGGGTTTGCTCGAGCCACGGCCATCGACCTGGCCGGCCGCGATGTGTTCGAGGCCGTTCAGGTGTCGGTGAACCCGAAGGTCATCACCACACCCCCGATTTCGGCCATCGCCAAGGACGGTATTCAGGTGCGTGCCATCGCCCGCGTTACGGTTCGCGCCAACATCGAACGGCTCGTCGGCGGGGCCGGGGAGGAGACGATCATCGCCCGTGTCGGCGAAGGCATTGTATCCACCATCGGCTCGGCGGAAACCCACGCCGAGGTGCTTGAGAATCCCGACCTCATTTCTAAAACCGTATTGGGGAAGGGCCTCGACAGCGGTACGGCCTTCGATATCCTCTCCATCGACATCGCCGACGTGGACGTGGGCGAGAACATCGGCGCCAAGCTCCAGACCGATCAGGCCGAAGCCGATCTCCGCGTTGCACAAGCGAAGGCGGAAGAGCGCCGCGCGGCCGCGGTCGCGGCCGAGCAGGAACAACGCGCCAACCTCGTGGAAGCTGAGGCGGAAGTGCCGAAGGCCATGGCCGACGCCTTGAGAAGCGGCCGCCTGGGCGTGATGGACTACTACAACCTCCGAAACATCGAGGCCGATACGCACATGCGCGAATCCATTGGGGGCGATGAGCCGCCAGACCCGGAAGAACCGTAGGCAAATCAGATGTGTCCGTTGTAGGGGCGATCCTGAGCTATCGGGATGGCCCCTACCCATTTTACGATGCTATCATCTTCAACCAGAATCGTAGCCTTCGCATCCTCAGCGGTACTCAGCGCCACGCAGGATCTGGTGCGCGGGGTTCTGCCTGCGTTAACGGATGACGCAGATCCCGAGTTGGTTGCCGAGGAAACGCTGGTCCTCGTTTCGGTGGTCACGGCGCGGGCCGTGGAGGTTGGCCTGAAGGATGCGCCCGAAGCGATGGAGGCCGCGGGGCAGGCGGTGCTGGAGCTGCCGTTCCTTTACCATGATTATCTGCTTGGCGGCCGGATGGTGGCCGAAGGCTCCGAAGGCGACGTGGAGGTCGATCAGGCCGTCTACGACCGCATGGCCCGAAAGGCGGAGTTCTACGGCGTGCATTTTCCGGTCGGGCGCTTCCCTGGCCCGCACGCGCTCGCCGAGAAGCTGCCCCTCTGGATGGGCCGCATTTCGCCGCCGAAGCTGCCTACGTTGCCCGACAAGCGCCTCGCCGATCTTGGCCTGGTCGATCTTCTCGCCACGCATGTGAGGCTGGTGCTGGCGTTTACGCAACGATCGAACAACACGTAGGGGCCTGATAAATCACGCCCAATCAACCAGCCAGGAATCACGTAGGGGCCTGATAAATCACGCCCCCAACAACCATCCCAGATCCGCATCCAAGGGCAGATCCTGCGGCTCCTCGGCATAGCGGAATATTCGCAGCGCTTTCGATCCGAGCCATGCAATACGACCGTTCTCAATACGCATCGCCGTGCCTTCCGGCATTCCTGCAACAACAGCGTCCCGGTTCAACTCGATGAACTCCCCCAGCCGGTCTGCGAGCGTTTC